>CAVAFS010000239.1:12513-13284 GCA_963587975.1 Bulleidia sp.
ATGCAGTGGATCATCTGGTGCTTTCCGATGCATCCATGCTGAATAAAATGTCACCGTTTTTCGTTATTTTATTTTCGTTCCTGATCTTAAAAGAAAAACTGACACCAATTCAGGTGACAGCAGTATGCGGCGCGTTTATCGGAAGTCTGTTTATCATTAAACCGACATTTTTAAATATGAATCTGGTGCCATCTCTGATTGGGTTATGCGGTGGTTTGTGTGCGGGTATCGCGTACACAATGGTGCGTGTCCTTGGACAGCGGGGACAGAAAGGCGTATCCGTGGTACTGTTTTTCTCTGGATTTTCCTGTCTGGTGACACTGCCGTACTTATTGTTAAATTATCATACAATGACCATGTGGCAGGGCATTGTTCTTCTGGGAGCCGGAGTGGCTGCAGCAGGCGGACAGTTCGCCATCACAGCAGCTTATTATCATGCACCGGCAAGGGAAATCTCCGTTTACGATTATTCGCAGATTATATTTTCTGCGATCATCGGATTTGTGCTGTTCCATCAGATTCCGGATCGGTTCAGCGTGCTGGGATATGTGATTATCATTGGAATGGCGGTTTGGATGTTCTTCTATAACCAGCGTCACGATGCATCAGAAGTAAAGTGATAAAAAATGTCAATAACATGCATGGATGATGAATATTTTTGCGAGAAGAATGTTCTGTATTTAGAAAATATAATAAATGTGTTATGTGAAAAATGTGCGATTGTACGATTATTTGTGAGACTGTGCGATTGCACATTTATATTCTGGAGGT
>CAVAFS010000240.1:0-2311 GCA_963587975.1 Bulleidia sp.
CGTCTTGCCCGCAAGCAGATCACCCATTTCCTCAGATTCCGGCATTTCCATATTGACACCGGCCTCCTTCAGACGGGCAATGATCTCCTGATTTTTCTCACTGGCAAAATATTTCAAAATGCATTCCGCACTGACCTCGCCGATATCATTGACTTCCAGCAGTGCTTCTTTTCCGGCATGCTGCAGTGCCTCGATACTGCCAAACTGACGCATAATGGCTTTGGCCGCTGCTTTTCCGACGTTCTGGATTCCAAAACCAGTCAGAAGACGGAACGGCTCGTTCTGTTTGCTGCCCTCGATGGCCTCCAGCAATTTATCTGTATTTTTCTCTTTTCCGATAATCCCCTGCTCGATCAGAGTCTCACGATGTTCTTTCAGACTGTAAATATCTGCAATGTCATGGATATACCCCAGTCTGACCAATTCTGTTACATACACCGCACCAAATCCTTTGATGTCCATGGCATCTCGGCCGACAAAGTTAATGATATGCCGCTCTAACTGTGCCGGACAGTCAGGTGATACGCAGCGGATATCTGCCGTATCTTTCTCACGGACGGTTTTTGCACCGCAGACCGGACAGGTTTCCGGAATCTGGAAACGCACCCATCCTTCCGGTCGTTTCTCTTTTCGCACTTCCTTGATCTTCGGAATGATTTCACCGGACTTATACACAACGATGGTATCCCCAATTCCGATATCCAGATCATTGATAAAATCCTGATTGTGCAGTGTCGCGCGGGATACGGAAGTGCCACACAGACGCACCGGTTCAAAAATAGCTGTCGGCGTGATCCTGCCGGTTCTTCCTACGGAAAGCTCGATATCCAGCAGTTTTGATTCTTTTTCCTCTGGCGGATATTTGTACGCGATGGCCCAGCGCGGGACTTTGGAGGTTGCTCCCAGGATCTCACGGTCAGCGATAGAGTTGATCTTTACAACCGCACCATCGATATCATAGGACAGATTTCCTCTGTTTTCTCCAATCTTGCAGATTGCCTCCCAGACTTCGTCCGGCGTATGACAGACACGATAATCATCAATCACAGGCACGCCCTGTTTTTTCAGATACTCATAGCCTTCTATGTGTGTCTTAAATTCATGTCCACGCACTTCCTGTACATTAAAAATAAACATGGACAGATTTCTCTGTTTTGTAATGCTGCTGTCTAACTGACGCAGGGTACCTGCCGCACAGTTTCTCGGATTCGCAAAGGTTTTCTTGCCAAGCATTTCCTGCATTTCATTTACTTTTTCAAAATCCGCATTCTTCATATACACTTCACCACGGATTTCGATATATGGCAGCGGATCTTTCATTGTTTTCTTGACATCACGGATCACCTTCGCATTGGCTGTTACATCCTCGCCTTTGATGATTCCGTCGCCACGGGTAACCGCCAGCTTTAATTCTCCCTCTTCATAGCGGAGTGCCATGGAAAGACCGTCAATTTTGTACTCTACCACAAATTCCGGATGATCTAACTGCTGCTGCATTTCTTCCACAAAAGCGTAAACTTCTTCTTTGGAAAATACATCCTGCAGGCTCAGCATTGGTACATTATGCAAAACTTCCACACCAGCAGTACGTTTTGTTGTTCCACCGACTTTCTGTGTCGGAGAATCCGGTGTAATGAGCTCCGGATGTTCCTTTTCCAATTTTTTCAGTTCCTGCATCATCATGTCGTATTCATAATCTGTGATTTCCGGATCGTCCATATTATAATAGCGGTTGCTGTGATATTCGATTTTCTCCCGCAGGGCATTAATCTGTGCCTGCACCTGTTCCATTTTCTGTTCCATTTTCTAACTCCTCTTTCCCGGCTTTGCCCCTTTCGGTGCACTGTATGACTTTGATGTCAGCTTTTTCAGCGTATTCATCTCCTCTGAAGTCAGTTCCCTATATGTGCCCGGTTGCAAATCTCCCAGTAAAATATTCATCACTCTGGTGCGCACCAGTTTGGTGACACGGTAACCGCATGTCTCACACATTCTGCGGATCTGACGGTTATATCCCTGTGTCAGTATAATGCGAAATGTCCGGTCATTTACTTTTGTCACTTTACACGGTCTGGTATGTACATTCAGTTCTTCCAGATACAGGCCGCCACGCATCTGATCCAGAAATTCCGGTGTAATCTTCTGATTTACAGTGACCACATATTCTTTCTCATGATAGTTTCCGGCCCGCATCATTTTATTGACCAGATCCCCCTGATTCGTCAGCAGGATCAGCCCTTCGGAATCCTTGTCAAGACGTCCCACCGGATAGATCCGTTTCGGATAATTGATAAAATCAATAATATTGTTC
>CAVAFS010000240.1:2321-3314 GCA_963587975.1 Bulleidia sp.
ATATTGTTCTTCTCCCGTTTTTCTGCTGTGCAGACGATTCCAACCGGTTTGTGAAATGCGATCATGATTTCTTCCGTCTCCGGACGCACTTCTTTTCCGCAAAAAGTAACCCGCATTCCCGGCAGTACACGGTCTCCGGTCACGGCTTTCCGTCCGTCCAGCAATACATTTCCGTTTTCTATTTCCCGATCTGCCGCGCGCCGGGAGCATACCCCGGCCTCGCTCAGATACTTGTTTATGCGGATTCCCGCCTGTACTTCTTTCTGTTCTGTATCCATCTGTCCTTCTCTTTTCTGTTTTCTCATTTGTATTTCAACTGTCTCTTTATCCGGATGCCCTCTGCAAATCTATATGATCCTGTTAGAAGCTATATCCGACGCGAGTCATCTCCCATTTGATATGTCTGCATTTTTCTGAGATTATCCTCTTCAAAATCGACCATCTCTTTTGCCAGCTCCGTTGCAAAAATTCCCGCATCCCGGTATTTGTGGATCGCATGTTTTAATTCCTTCACACCGCGCTCATTGCCTTTTCCGATCATATCTGCTACGTCTTCTGTCTTATTCTGCAATGCTTTTTTCATCTTGATTGAAGTTTTCAGCATTGCCGTGGCAATCGGTTTTGGCTCCGCCGGTTCGCTGCCATTTGCCCGCAGGCGCATGCCCGCTTTCCGGCCAAACTGTTCCATTTTGTCTGCCTGCACATTCAGCTCATAGGCAAATTCCTCATCGTAAATGTCTTTTAATACCTCATGGATAGCATCCACCCCCATGCTGGAATTTCTGCAGATTTCGTGAAGCAGATCATTTTCGTCTTTCTGTGTCATGGCAAAACCTCCTCTTTTTTAGAGTTAGTATTGTCATCTCACAGCAAAATATTCCATTCTGTTAATACATATCAAAAGGGAACAGGCAAAGCTGTCCCCTCCTTTTATTTCTTTTGTAACACAGCCAACTGCATTTCACCTGACATTACTGCTGGGTCGTGACATAC
>CAVAFS010000241.1:0-6930 GCA_963587975.1 Bulleidia sp.
TTCCTATTAAAACCTTAAGATGATAAATTTTAAGCCACCCGAAAACAAGAATTTATCCATGAATCTCAAGAAGTTTTTTCTTTAATTCATTTTCCATACGCTGCATTTCAGCTTCGGCAGTCTGGCGTTTCTCACGACCTTCTGTCTGAATCTTCAATACCTCATCAAATGTACTGATCAGAGACTCATTGGTATGTTTCAGTGTCTCAAGATCCACGATGCCACGCTCGGATTCTTTGGCAGTATCGATCGTAGCAGTTTTCAGAATATCTGCATTCTTGCGAAGCAGCTCATTTGTCATATCGGTTACTTCACGCTGTGCTTTGGCAGCCTGTGCGGAGTGCTCAATGCCAAGGGCAAGTACCATCTGACTTTTCCACAGTGGAATGGTATTAACAATCGTGGACTGGATTTTCTCAGCCATCAGAGTATCGTTATTCTGTACCATGCGAATCTGCGGTGCGGTCTGAATGGAGATCATTCTTGTCAGTTCCAGATCATGGATTTTCTTTTCGAAACGATCACACATGGATTGCAGGTCTTTGGCCGCCTGTGCATCTTCCGGAAGGTTGGAAGCGTTTGCTTTTGCAACTGCTTCGGCAAGTTCACCGGTGCGGACTTCTTCCAGCTTCTTTTTGCCGGCGAGGATGTACATGGAAAGCTCTTTGAAGTATGTCAGGTTGACATCGTACATTTTGTCCAGCAGGGCAATGTCTTTCATCAGTGTTACCTGATGACTTTCCAGGGCAGTGCATACGTTATTTACATTTACCTCTGCTTTGTCGTATTTTGCTTTCATGGCAGTGATCTTGTTAGAAGATTTTTTGAATAAACCTTTAAATCCTTTATCCTGCTCTGTGATATCAAAACTTTTCAGGTCGACAACCAGAGCGGAGAGCATGTCACCTACTTCGCCAAGGTCTTTGGTGCGGACGTTGTTTAATGCTGCTTCGGAAAAATCAGCCATTTTTTTCTGAGTGCCAACGCCGTACTGTAAAATGGCCTGAGAATTGTGCAGGTCGATTTTTTCAGAAAAGTCATTGACCATCTGTAATTCTTCCGGTGTCAGATTGTTTTCGCTGAAGGCCGGATCCGCAGCCTGCTCTGCAAGGTCAGAAGCGGCAGCTGCAGCTGGTGCTTCTTTTGTCTCCGGAGCCACATCGAAAGTTAAGGTAGGTGTGGTTGCAAAATCTTTGAATTCGTTGTCCATAGTAATTTTATCTCCTTAAATAATGATCTATTTATTGTTAAGTGAAAAGTCGTCTTCTTTCAGACCTTCCTGTGCCAGCATGGTATTCAGCACAGAGATATCAGAGGAAATATCCCAGGCGCGGTCTGCAAATAAGCTGTCCAGCAGTTTCTCAAATGCAATATTCAGGGTATCGACGGTCTGCTCAATTTCAGCTTTTGTATTGCTGATATTTTCACCGGCAATTGGCTGTTTGTCCAGTTCGCGGTAAGCATCCAGCAGTTTGGATGTGGTCGGCAGATAGTAGTTCATCATTTTCTGCAAATCCGGAGCAACTTCCGGATGGATCCGTACTTCGTCAAAAATACGCTGTACCAGCTGCTCCATTTTATCCAGTTTGCGGGAAATTTCTTCTCCCGGGATCGCGTCGTTACATTCACGGATATGACGGACATAAGCCTGTCCTTCGTCGATCAGTTTCTGACATTCCGCAGATACTTTGTGCTCTTCCTGCTCTTTTTCCATGATTTTTTTCTTTTCATAATACTCAAGTCTTGCGGTACGGTATTCCTCGTAAACCTGATCAGAAAGCAGGAAGTAGTTATCCTGGGTATCCACATGTGCTTCATAGAAAAGGTTCTGATCGATCATTTTCTGCAGATCCTTTGCAATGAATGCGATGGATTTGTGGTTACGGTCTGCAAGCTGCTGAAGCGGCACGCTTAAATGATGATCAATCTGGTGTACATAGCTTCTGAAACGATTCAGCAGCCGAATTTTTTTCGTACCATTGGCACCGAGAGCGAATCCGGTGACAGCGAGTACACCGAAGATAACAACCGGAACAATAAACATGTGGGAAACAGCTGCACTGAGGGCAGTGAATGTGATCAGTCCTGCCAGTGTGAAAATTCCAATGGAATATCCAAGCGCCATGCTGATGATTGCACCGGCCTGTCCTCCCGGGCGTTTGTTATATAAAGCCGGTGTCTGTGGCTGCTCCGGAGCCGGTCGTGTATGTGCTGTGTTATAATAGGGGTTGGAACTGTACGGATTTCTGTTTGGCTGAGCCGCATTTTTTACAGAATCTTTTACATTGTCGATGGTGTCGTTGATCACGTCTCCGATGGAACGGCTCAGGTTCGAAAAATCTCCGGTGGAGATGGCTGAGTCAACGGCATCCTTTATCTTATCACCAACATCATTCCAGTTTGTATTTGGCATATAAAAATCTCCTTTGTTACATCAGGCAAATACAAGTGCCTGTAATTATATAATTCATGAATATTCCGACCTCTTTTTTTTGTAATCCATGCAAATTCTGTAGTCCTTACAATAAAAAAGGGATTCGTTTTCATGTTTCTTATGATACCTTATCAGAAAGAAAAATACAACTATTGGCAAAGTGGAAAAAAGGGTATAAACTATTAAAAAAGCATAAACAGTTCCCATGAAAGAAAAGGTTCAATATAAGTTGAACGTAAGTGAAACTTGGTGCATGATTTTGGCCTGTTTATAATGATGTGTTTTTACAGGATCATTGCACATTCGTGTAGAGTAACTTTTTCATTGAGGAATCAAAAAAGAAAGCGTACAGGAGGTTTCAGGATGTACAGAGATATTGCAAAATTAATTATGTATGGAGATATAGACGAGGATTGCATTTTATATCAGATGGGTGAGATTTTCCGGGAATTTGAGGAGGGCACTCAGAGCAACGCAGTGCTGATCCGCAAGGTATATACACAGATCAAACGTCTGTTGACGGTGGCAACGGATTTTGGATTTGACAAAAATCTGTGGCACAATTATCTGGCTTACTTCCTTATTACAAATGAAAATCCATTCAGCATCACCTGTGAAAAAATAGGTGCCAACGATGGAAGCGTCAATCACTTTGCGAGAAATGATTTTGCAGCCATCAAAAATCTGTTTGAGTATGATTTCTCAGAAATAGAGAAATCACTGGGAATTGACTGCTTTACACAGATTTCCAATTACCGTGCCATTGAGAAAAAAGAGTTGATGTACAACAAAAATGTCAGTGAGAAAGTACAGGCATTGAGCAACCGCATGGAGCAGGCCAAAGATGTGGAAGGATTTTTCACAGCAGTAACTGAATTTTACCGTGATTACGGTGTTGGCATGTTTGGTCTGAACAAAGCGTTCCGTATTCAGGATCGTACCGACAGCAAACTTGTATTTTTACCGATCAACAACATGGACAAAGTTATGCTGTCTGACCTGGTTGGTTATGAGATCCAGAAGAAAAAACTGGTGGACAATACCCGTGCCTTTGTGGAAGGCAAAAAAGCAAACAACGTGCTGCTCTTTGGTGACAGTGGAACCGGTAAATCAACCAGTATCAAAGCCATTGTCAATGAGTTTTATGATCAGGGACTGCGTATGATTGAGATTTACAAACATCAGTTCAAAGATCTGTCAAATGTGATTGCGGCAGTGAAAAACAGAAACTATAAGTTCATTATTTATATGGATGATCTTTCTTTCGAGGAATTTGAGATTGAATATAAATTCCTGAAAGCAGTCATCGAAGGTGGCGTGGAGACAAAACCGGATAATATTCTGATCTATGCGACATCTAACCGCCGTCATCTGATCCGTGAGACATGGAGCGACCGCAACGATGTACAGCAGGATGAAGGTATGCATCGTTCTGATACCATGCAGGAAAAACTTTCTCTGGTTAATCGTTTTGGTGTTACGATTAACTACTCCAAACCGAGCCAGAAAGAGTATTTTGATATTGTTATCCATCTGGCAGCAAAAGCAGGCATCAAGATGTCTGAGGATGAGCTGAAAGCAGAGGCAAATAAATGGGAGCTGAGCCATGGCGGAATTTCCGGCAGAACCGCACAGCAGTTTATTTACTATCTGCAGGGCAAGGAAGAAGACGAAAAATAATGTGTAGAAGGGGGTTTTTCTATGAGGATTGAATTTATTGGTGCAGCGCATGAAGTAACAGGAAGTTGTCATTATCTGAAAATCGGGGAAAAACATATTCTGGTGGACTGCGGTATGGAGCAGGGGGCTGATATTTATGAAAACCAGGATATTCCGGTGAATGCAGCAGCGATTGATTATGTGTTTGTGACACATGCACATATTGACCATTCCGGATTACTGCCGCTTTTGTATGCGAGAGGTTTCCGGGGTCAGATTTTTGCAACAAATGCTACCACGCAGCTTTGTAACATTATGTTAAAAGACAGTGCGCACATTCAGGAGTTTGAGGCAGACTGGAGAAACAGGAAAGCCCGCAGAGCCGGTCAGCCGGAAGTGGTTCCGATGTACAGCGTCAACGATGCGCAGGGGGTTTTAAGCTATTTTGTGCCATGCGATTATGATAAAAAAGTGCATGTGTGCGACGAACTGACGGTATGCTTCCGTGATGCGGGTCATCTGCTTGGTTCTTCCTTTATCGAAATGTGGGCAAAAGAAGGGGAGGATGAGTGTAAACTGATCTTTTCCGGTGATATCGGAAATGGCAACCGTGCGCTGATCCGTGATCCGGAAATCCCGGAATCTGCGGATTATCTGATCATGGAGTCCACCTATGGAGACAGAAACCATGAGGTTCCACCTGATTATGCATCTGAACTGGCCCGTGTACTGGCTGTGACATTTGCCAGAGGCGGAAATGTAGTTATTCCGGCATTTTCCGTAGGTCGTACTCAGGAAATGTTGTACTATCTGCGTAAGATCAAGCAGGAGCAGATGTTGTCTTCTTTCCAGAATTTTGAGGTATATGTGGACAGTCCGCTGGCCATCGAGGCAACAAATATTTTCAATAAAAATGTGTTGGAATGCTTCCGAAAAGAAGATCTGGAAATGATCAAAAGTGGTGTGAACCCCATCGGTTTTCCGGGATTAAAGACCACGGTTTCCAGTGATGAATCCAGAGGCATCAACTTTATCAAGACTCCGAAGGTAATTATTTCTGCTTCCGGAATGTGTGAGGCCGGCCGTATCCGTCATCATCTGAAACATAATCTGTGGCGGGAAGAATGTACCATTGTATTTGTTGGTTATCAGGTTCCGGGCACATTAGGTTATCAGCTGCTGAATGGTGCAAAAGAGGTGAAACTTTTTGGTGAGACGGTACATGTCAATGCAGAAATCCTGAATCTGCCGGGTATCAGCGGTCATGCGGATAAGGATCATCTGACAGCATGGGTGCAGGGCATGAAGCAGAAACCGAAACGGATTTTTGTCGTTCATGGACAGGATCAGGTGACGGATAATTTTGCGGCGCACTTAAAAGAAGTGGTTGGCGTGGATACGGTGGCTCCGTACAGCGGAGATATTTATGATCTGCAGCAGAATCTGTGTGTCGTTCAGGGCAGCAGAAAACTGGCTGAGAAACGCAAAACCAAGAAATCCAGTAATACTGTATTTGAAAGACTTCTGGCAGCAGGTCAGCGCCTGATTGCGGTTATTCATAAAAATAAAGAAATTGCGAATAAAGATATGGCGAAGTTTGCGGATCAGATCAATGCGCTGTGCGATAAGTGGGACAGATAGAAAAAATTATCTTTTTTGATTCTTTAAGGTAAATTTAAAGTTTCCACCATATACTGTAAGCAAATAAAGAAAACAACAAACACTTACTTACAGAAAGGTGGAAATAAAATGAAAAAGAATTATATCGCAATCACATTAGGATTAATGCTTGGAGCAACCGCAGTAGCAGGATGCGGAACCGCAAAATCAACAGATACTTCCGCAACAGAGGAAGCACAGACTGTTTACGGTGAGATTACAGAAATCGGAGAAGACAGTATTACCATTAAAGTCGGAACTCAGAAAGAGGAGCAGGAGATGAAAGAGGCTTCAGCATCTGATGTATCAGATAGTTCGGATGATGCAGATAATGCAAGTGACACAACATCTTCGGATAGTAAAAATGAAACTGATAATTCAGATTCAGCAGACAGTGAAAACGCAGATTCAACCAGTGATTCTGATAAACAGGATAACAATGATGCATCAGGCGAGGCGCCATCTATGTTGGACTATACCGGAGAAGAATTGACGGTTACGATTTCTGATGATACTGAAATCACCAAGGAGGCTTCACAGGGCAGTATGGGACAGTCCACTCCACCGGAAATGCCATCCGGAGAAGCACCAGGCAACAGCTCTGATGGAAACGGAGCACCGGATGGACAGTCCACGCCGCCGGAAAAACCAGACGGAGATTCCACAGACAGCAGCTCTGATGGAAACGGAGCACTGGACGGACAGTCCACGCCGCCGGAAAAACCAGACGGAGATTCCACAGACAGCAGCTCTGATGGAAACGGAGCACTGGACGGACAGTCCACGCCGCCGGAAAAACCAGACGGAGATTCCACAGACAGCAGCTCTGATGGAAACGGAGCACCGGACGGACAGTCCACGCCGCCGGAAAAACCAGATGGAGATTCCACAGACAGCAATTCCGGAAATGGCAGCGATCAGAATAGCCAGTCTGATTCCACAGACAGTTCAGAAGATAAATCATCGGATGCAAATACATCATCAGACAGTGACCAGAAATCCGATAGCAGTGAATCAGAATCCGAGGATATTGATTTTGACGATTTAGCAGTTGGTGATATCGTAGAGGTTTCTTACGATGAGGACGGCGATGTCGTAACCGTAACCGTGCTGATGTCTGAAAATGGCATGGGTATGGGACAGCCGGGTGGAACATCCAATGGTGTTGACAGCTATGA
>CAVAFS010000242.1:0-3178 GCA_963587975.1 Bulleidia sp.
GGCTACGGCTATGGTTATGGCTACGGCAACGAGATAGATGAATAAGGCACAGTTAAAGGAAACTTAGACAATGAATGAGACAAATATAAAAGAAGAAAAAGAGATGGAGATCGACCTCTTAAGTCTGTTCTCCTATCTGATTGGAAAGTGGAAAACTTTATTGATCGCAGCAGTCATTGGCGGAGTACTGGCTCTGGCCTACACCATGCTGCAGACTCCGATGTATCAGTCTTCATCCATGCTGCTGATACTTTCAAGAACCTCCGAGACAAACAACAGCACAACGACATCAACTTCCGACTTCCAGATCGGTACACAGCTGATCGAGGACTTAAGTGTCATCGCTACCAGTGATGCAGTTATGGAGGAAGTAGCCAAAGCTGTTCAGGAACAGAATAACCTCACTCTGACAACCGCAGAGATCACTGACATGGTAAACGTTAAAGTGCAGGATAACACACGAATCCTTGAGATTTCTGCAACAAACGCAGATCCTGACGTTGCATACACCATCGCAGAGACAATGACAACCAAGACATCCGAGCAGATGGCAGAGATCACCCAGACAAATCCGGCAACTGTCATCGCAGAACCGAAGATCGCAGATGAACCGGTAGACAACGGCATGACCAAAAACCTGGCCATCGGTATCTTACTTGGTCTCGTACTGGTAGGTGGTATCTACACAGTGAAATTCCTGGTTAACGACCGTATTCAGGATGAGGATGACATTGAGAAATACTTAGAAGTAGGTGTTCTGGCAGTTATCCCTCTGGACAAAGAACTGGAACAGTTCAGCAAAAACAGCAAAGCTCATGACAAGAAAGGCAGACATAAGAGATAAGGGCGAATAAGAAGTAAGAATTTGAAAGAAGAAGATTGAGTATGAAAAAAAGACTTATGATAATGATTGCGGATATCCTTTCCGTAATAATTGCATATGGACTGGCTTTACTGTTACGTTTTGATATGCGCTATTCCAAAATCCCGGAACAGTATCTGGTTGGGTATGGATATTACATCGCACTGGCTGCCATCGTGACCGTTGCAGCCTATATCGTGGCAAAACTGTACCGCAGCGTATGGACTTACGCCGGTATCTCAGAAATACTGCGTACCTGCGTGGCTTCTGTAATCGCAGCAGTTGTTACGGATGTAGTATTTTCCATCAGCGTCATTGCAATGCCGTTTTCCTTCTATTTCGTAGGATGGGGACTGACATTTGGTGCTACCGCAGCAATCCGAATGACCTATCGACTGATGCGTCGCTGGAACCTTATGCATGGCGGACCGGAGGAAGCCGGAGAACCAAAGAATATCATGATCATCGGTGCAGGCGCAGCCGGACAGGTGCTGCTTCGCGAATACCGCACCAGTTATTATCTGACCGACAAAGTATGCGTTCTGATTGATGACAACAAGAGCAAATGGGGCAAATACCTGGATGGCGTCAACATCGCAGGCGGCCGTGACAAAATTCTGGAAAATGTGGAGAAATTCAAGATCAACAAGATCGTTCTTGCAATGCCATCCGCAGACCGAAAAGACATCAAAGAAATCCTGGAGATCTGCAAAGAGACAGACTGCCAGATCCAGACAGTGCCTGGCGTATACCAGCTGCTGAACGGTGAGGTAAACGTCTCCAAACTGAGAAACGTAGAAATTGAAGACCTGCTTGGTCGTGACCCGATCAAGGTTAACTTAGACGAGATCCTTGGCTATGTCAAAGGAAAGACCGTACTGGTAACCGGAGGCGGCGGATCCATCGGAAGTGAGATCTGTAATCAGCTGGCCGGACACCAGGTAGGACATCTGGTCATCTTTGACATCTATGAGAACAACGCATATGAGATCCAGCAGAAATTAAAATGGGAACATCCGGAGCTGAAACTTACCGTACTGATCGGATCCGTACGAAATCAGCACCGTATCAACAGCGTTATGAAGCAGTATCGCCCGGACGTTGTATTCCACGCAGCAGCACATAAGCATGTACCGCTGATGGAGGACAGCCCGAACGAAGCAATTAAAAATAACGTATTCGGTACATATAAAACTGCATCCGCAGCAGGACGTTATCACGTAAAGAAATTCGTTCTGATCTCCACGGATAAAGCAGTAAACCCGACAAACATCATGGGAGCTTCCAAACGTATGTGTGAGATGATTGTTCAGACACTGAACCATTTCTACGCAACAGACTTTGTAGCAGTACGTTTCGGTAACGTACTCGGAAGTAACGGAAGCGTAATCCCGTTATTCAAAAAACAGATCGCAGCCGGTGGCCCGGTTACGGTTACACATCCGGACATCATCCGTTACTTTATGACGATTCCGGAGGCGGTATCCCTGGTATTGCAGGCAGGCGCTTACGCCAAAGGCGGAGAGATCTTCGTTCTGGATATGGGTGAGCCTGTCAAGATCGCTGATCTGGCGAAAAACCTGATTCGTTTATCCGGTTACAAACTGGGTGAGGACATTGAAATCAAATACACAGGCCTTCGTCCTGGTGAGAAACTTTACGAAGAACTTCTGATGGATGAGGAAGGACTTCAGGATACCGAAAACAAACTGATCCATATCGGTAAACCAATCGAGATGGATGAAGAAAAATTCATGCATCAGCTGATTAAACTGCGGGAAGCTGCAGATCAGGACAGCGATGCGATCCGCAGTATGGTAAAGGAGATTGTTCCGACTTACCAGCTGAAGAAAGAAGATTAAAAATACTGTATTATATGAAAGTTGATTGCATTAGTGAGAGACTTTCATAACAAAATTTACTAATGATAAATCGTCGCTTTGTCGCGTTTATCGGCGTAAATGTCATAATGGAGAACGCACACAATCTGCCTGAATGAAGACAGAGTGGCGAAGCACAGGCATTTATACGATATGGCAACTACAAAGTTATTATATCGTATAAGTGCCTTTCTTTGTCTATAAATGTTCTCCTAAATGATATTTATGGAAAAACGAAGGGAGGACATATGTGGTACGTCGTTCAGACAACTTCCGGTAAGGAAGAAAATATCAAATTGCAATGCGAAACCTATCTGCCGGATGGGTTAGTAAAAAAATATGTCATTCCTTTATATGAAGAACAACGCCGTTTCCACGGGGAATGGCATGTGCTGCAGAAGAAACTCTTTCCAGGGTATGTGTTCTTCATATCTGA
>CAVAFS010000243.1:0-3843 GCA_963587975.1 Bulleidia sp.
GTATGGAAGTACAGGAGCGTCCAATCCCGGAAATCGCAGACGATGAAGTATTAATCAAAATCAAGGATGTTGGTGTATGTGGAACGGATATCCATATTTATAATGGACGTGTAAAGACCGGAACAGATGTAACCATTGGACATGAACTTTCCGGTGTGATCGAGAAAACAGGAGCAAAAGTTACAAGTGTAAAACCGGGTGACCGTGTAGTATCCAGATTAAATGTCGGTGTATGTGGCACATGTAAAGCATGTCTGTCTGGCAATCCGCAGATGTGTGAACACAGAACCTGTCCGGGACACTGGGTGGACGGTGCTTTTGCGGAATATATGAAGATTGAGGCAAAACAGGTAATTAAATTTGAAGACAGTATTTCCTTTGAAGAGGCTGCCTTTGTTGAGCCGATGGCCTGTGTGGCACATGCACTTTTAGAGCGCGCAAAAGTAAAACCGGAAGAAGTAGTCGTTCTGTATGGACCAGGTCCGATCGGTCTTCTGGCATTACAGATGGCAAAGATCAACGGAGCATCCAAAGTCATTGTTGTTGGTACAGACAGTGATGAGGAACTGCGTATGCCGTTGGCAAAAAAACTGGGTGCAGATATGGTATTAAACTGCTTCAAGGATGATGTGGAAAAAATTGTACGTGAACTTACAAACGGTGAGGGCGCAGATCTGTGTATCGACTGTTCCGGAGCAGCACCGGCCATCAATGCCTGCTTGCGTATGCTCAGACGTCAGGGTAGAATGTGTGTCATCGGTCTTCCGGGAAAACGTGAGATTCCGGTAGAGTGGCTGACAGCTGCTGAAAAATCACTGGAGCTGATCTTCTCCTACAGTTCTTCTCCGACATCCTGGAACTTATGTCTGTCCATGCTGGAGAGAAAAGCCATTGATGTCAAGAGCCTGATCAGCCACAAGACAAATCTGGATGATTTCAAACAGATTTTCGAAGAGGCACAGAAAGGCCATGTGATCAAAGCACTGATCGAGCCGTAATAAAGAAGTGTGAGTCTCGACTCAGACTGAGGCGAGCTGGTATTGGGATTGGTGATTACTATGGAAAACAGCTACAAATTTTTTACAAATACCGCATGTCAGTATTATCCATGTCATGCATACAATACGGAAAAGGCGGGATTTAACTGTCTGTTCTGCTATTGTCCGCTTCTTAACTATGAAAAATGTCCGGGAAATCCGGAGTATTTTACGACGAAGGCTGGAAAAGTGATAAAGGATTGCTCCAATTGTGTGTTTCCACATGTTCCGGAAAATTATGATAAAATTATAGAGTATCTGATGAATAACTGACAGAAGTATAAGTCGGAATGATGATAAAAGAATCCTCTTTAAGCAGAGATGATACAAATCTGCTTAAGGAGGATCTTTGTGATTCAATAGAAACTCAGGAGCGTGAAAATGAACTATTTCAATTTTTCAATCTGTTTCGAAATTTTCCAGGTGTTATTTTGTACAGATCATGTTCCAAGCCTCATCGTCAATTTCTTCCTTGTGGAACAGCTTCCTCCTGTCAGCTTCTGTGATCTTGCGGATTACATGGCATGGATTTCCGGCAACGACTGACCAGTCCGGAATATCTTTTGTAACGACACTTCCGGCACCGATTACCACGTTGTTTCCGATATGTACGCCGGGGCAGATGATGCTGTTGCCGCCGATCCATACATTATCCCCAATGGTTACTTCCTTTCCATATTCAAAAGAGGAATTACGTGTATCCGGGTGGATCGGATGCCCTGCGGTATAGATAGATACGTTGGCCGCCAGCAGGCAGTTATCACCAAATGTTACGTTTGCTACATCTAAAATCGTACAGTTATAATTTGTAAAGAAATTTTTACCGGTCCTGATGTGCGAACCATAATTACAGTAAAACGGAGGAGTGATCCGTGCGTTTTCGGATTTCCCCAAAAGACCTTTTACGATCTCATCGATCGAATCAAAATCTCCCCAGTCCGTAGCGTTAAGTTTCTGCAGAGTCTGTCTGCATTTTTTTTCTTCTTTCAGAACGTTTTCATCTGCGATATATGCAAGCTGCAGGTCTCTTCTTTTTTTCATATCCATTATTTTAAGTCTCCTTTTCAGTTAAATTTTTTACCCATTGGTATTGTCTGAAATGTTTAAATACCGCCGGAAGTTTTACTATTTCGTCGAGATTTACAATGAAATATACTATGAGTACCGGTAGTTTTAATACGAATGCTGCAATAAAGCCAAGTGGAACGGCAAAACACCACATGGTAATGGTATCACATTTTAAACCAAATTTTGTATCGCCACCCGCCGGAAAGACACCGCCGATAGTCATTGAGTTTATGGATTTCCCAATCACATAGTAAGTACTCATGAAAAGCATATATTTTAAATATCCGGTAGCTGTGTCGGTCAGATTGGTAAAATGAAGAATTACAGGGGTCAGCAGAAGGATCAAAATGCCGGTGAGACAGCCTGAGAGTACAGATATTTTACATAAAATATTTCCACTTTTTTTCGCTTCTGATAACTTTCCTTCACCGAGCAGATTTCCAATAATAATGCTTCCACCATATCCAAAACCCGTACAGATACAGATCAGCAGATTTTTGGTTATGTTCGCAATGGAATTGGCAGCTACGGCATCTGAACCGAGATGTCCCTGTATGACAGAATACATGGTGAATCCGCAGCCCCAGGTAATTTCATTAAAAAATACCGGATACACATGTGCCCAGAATTTTTTTATGAGAGCCTTATCCCGCATCTTTAGAGCAACGATGCCGATCCAGAGATCCTTTTTCGGATGGAGAATAGGTATTGTAATCACCAGACCGATTCCGTTTGCCACGACGGTTGCCAATGCTGCACCTGCAATCTCCATTTTGGGAAATCCCAGATATCCGTAAATAAAGATGGCATTCAGTGTGATATTTGCGCTGACAACGATCAGGCTGATCAGTGTGCATTTTCCGGCATAACCGCAATTTTTTAATATTCCCTGCAAAACCTGCAGCATACCGGAAAACACATAGGATAAACCAATCAGTTTCAGATATTTTGCACCGTAGGCGATCAGTGTGCTGTCATTCGTAAACAGTTGCATAAGGTTTTTGGGAAAACAGAATGTTGTAGCCAGAAACAAAACAGAAACAACAAAAACATATTTTAATACAAGCCCTGCTGATTTTTGCAGTCCGCAAAAATCTCTTTTTCCATAATATTGTGCAACAAACATATTTTCCCCAATTGTGAGTGCCGCCAAAGCCAGATTAAAAACGAAGGTGATCTGTGAAGCAAGTGAAACGGCAGATAGAGAATCCTGATTTAATCCTCCCAGCATAAACGCATCGCAAGCACTGACAAGTGCAAGCATAAATTGTTGTGCCATGATTGGCAGAGCGAGTTTTAAAATCTTATCTTTGAATTGTTTGTTCATCTGTTTTGTAAATTCCTTTCTGTGCATAATGCAAAGATAAACGTTTTTTGTTGATTTTTATACCAGAATCGACCATAATGATATAACAATCTTTCATAAATGAGGTGAGCAAAATGAAAGCATATCCAGAACTTTTAAATTCAGACGCATCTGAAAATGTTGTATATAACATTCCAGAATTTCCGGTACATATAAAAAAAGAGCAGCTTTCAGGATACCCTGAATATCGGGCGGTCAGCCATTGGCATGATGAACTGGAATTTATTCTGATTCTGGAGGGGGAGATGTCTTATGACGTGAACGGGCAGAAGATTTCTATTCAGGCGGGAGAAGGGATATTTGTGAACAGCCGCTGTTTTCATTATGGATTTTCAGAGACACACACAGAATGCCATTTCCTCTGTATTCTGT
>CAVAFS010000244.1:0-5325 GCA_963587975.1 Bulleidia sp.
TGGAACCCTGATGACGATGGAATTTAGAACCATGAGCCATAGGTCCTCTGTGCTGGCCAAATCTCTTAATTGCGCCCTGGAAACCTTTACCTTTGGAAATTGCTGTTGCATCGATCTTATCGCCTTCTGCGAAGATATCAGCTTTGATTACATCTGCAAGGTTGTATTCCTCAGCATTGTCAAATTTGAACTCGCGAACGAATCTCTTACCGGATACGCCTGCTTTGTCAAAGTGACCTTTCTCTGCTTTGTTTACACCATGTCTGTTTCTGATTTCTTTTTTACCGTTGGCATCTTTGCTGACAACTTTCTCTTTCTTGTCAACGAAACCAACCTGTACAGCGCTGTATCCATCGTTATCAACAGTTTTGATCTGTGTAACGTAGCACGGACCAGCCTGTAATACAGTAACCGGAACTAAAACTCCGTCTGCGTTGAAGATTTGAGTCATTCCGACTTTTGTAGCTAAGATAGCTTTCTTCATCTCATTTACCTCCTGTTTACTCTACAGCGGAGCGCTTTATGCGCTCATCCTAGAACAGTGATATATAAGTGGAACATTGAATCCATTGTTGTTTTGCAACGTGGGTTAAAACGGATTCGAAGAATGCTGCTTCTATATATAACCCTTCAGGATTTTACCTTAATCATGTTGCTTCCTATTATATAAGGAAGACTCTTCACCGGACGAATTATTTGTTTTTCATCTTGATGTCGATGCTGACACCAGCCGGCATTTCTAATCTTGACAGTGCATCAACAGTTTTCTGTGTTGGTGCTACGATGTCGATCAGTCTTTTGTGAGTTCTCTGCTCGAACTGCTCTCTGGAATCTTTGTATTTGTGAACCGCTCTTAAGATTGTTACAACCTCTTTCTTAGTAGGAAGTGGTACCGGTCCGCTCACCTGTGATCCGTTTTTCTTTACAGTTTCGATAATTTTCTTTGCTGATGCATCCACCATCTCGTGGTCATAAGCCTTGAGAATGATTCTCATTACTTGACTTGCCATAAAAAAAGTCGCCTCCTTTTCGCACTTTTGATTAGTACGACAAGCGGTGACTGTACACTCTCCCGTGTGTATCATTCATTTACACACACGTTGTTTTCAACCATTTCATGGTCTTCAGTTTCAGTACAGTGACTTGTCGTCAGTTTCCTAACTTGACATTCGCTCCACGGAAAACCTGCCACTCGGGCAGCAACCTCGCGCTTCATTGCTATCATGTCACAGCAATAACTAGTATAAGAGATTTCTTTCGGAATTGCAAGTAGTTTTTTCAATTTTTTTCAAAATATTCGGGTTTTTCTTGTATTTTTATAAATACAAAGATTTTTTGGCGTTTTTTCACAGTTTCTTGACGAAAGATCAGGAAGCATCTATAATCATAGAGACATACGCTATACTAACAGGTATAACACTATAATAAGAAGAAACAGAATTCATACCATTTGAAAGTAGAGGAAATAAACAATGTGGATAGCAAAAAACTGGAAAGATTATCAAGTGATTGATTGTTCTCAGGGTGAGAAGCTGGAGCGATGGGGAAAATATCTCCTGGTTCGTCCGGACCCGCAGGTAATCTGGGATACACCGAAAACCGAAAAAGGATGGCACAAGCATAATGCTCATTATCACAGAAGTAAAAAGGGCGGCGGTGAATGGGAATTTTTTGATCTGCCGGAGCAGTGGACCATTCATTATAATGACCTGACCTTTAACTTAAAGCCTTTCAGCTTTAAACATACCGGCTTATTCCCGGAGCAGGCTGCAAACTGGGACTGGTTCGGTGACAAGATCCGCAAAGCAGGTCGACCGATCAAAGTATTAAACTT
Organism: Bulleidia sp.; assembly: GCA_963587975.1. Lineage (GTDB taxonomy): Bacteria > Bacillota > Clostridia > Lachnospirales > Lachnospiraceae > Eubacterium_I. The sequence goes on from CAVAFS010000244.1 coordinate 1,835, forward strand.
ATTCGCTTATACCGGTGGGGCAACTCTTGCTGCTGCCGCTGCTGGCGCACAGGTCACACACGTAGATGCTTCCAAAGGAATGGTTCAGTGGGCAAAAGAAAATGCCGCATCTTCCGGTCTCAGCGACAAACCGATCCGCTGGCTGGTAGACGACTGCGTGAAATTCGTAGAACGTGAGATTCGACGTGGCAATCACTACGACGCCATCATCATGGATCCGCCATCTTACGGCAGAGGACCAAAAGGCGAAATCTGGAAAATTGAAGAATCCGTTTACCCATTAGTAAAACTGTGTACACAGATTCTCTCCGATGATCCGCTGTTTTTCCTGATCAACTCTTATACGACAGGACTTCAGCCTGCGGTACTGGCCTACATGCTTGGAACAGTCATGAAAAAATACAACGGCATCGTAACCGCTGATGAAATCGGACTTCCGGTATCTTCAAATGGTCTCGTACTCCCATGCGGAGCCTCCGGTCGCTGGGAATCCAAATAAAAAATTTCACCCCAGGTCTTTCGACCTGGGGCATTTTATTCTTCCCGGATAGATTTTTTATATTCCATCGGGCTCACGTTATACAACTGCTTAAAGGCATCCACAAACCGGCGCACATTATTATATCCAACTTTTTCTCCGATTTCATACGTTTTTAGATCGGTGGTGCGAAGCAGCTTGATGGCTTCTTCCATACGGATAGATGTCAGATAAGCCTTATAATTCTGACCCGTTTCTTTTTTGAACAACGCGCTGAAATAATTCTGGCTGACACAGGCCACGTCGGCCAGTTCTTTGATTGACATATCTTCCGCATAATGCGCTTTGATATAATCTTTGACCTGTTCGATCATTACCTTATCTTTCGACTTTCCATTTTTATCCAGTAAAACCCAGAGATTCTGATAATACTCCCGAATACATTCACGCAATGCACGAAATGTTTTCCGCTGCTCTGTATCTTTCTGCAGTTTCTCCTGCATCTCATTATAGTCGCCTTCCAGCAGCTGATACTGGAACAACTTCATGCCAATCTCTGCTGCAAAGTACATAACTCTGGAGAGCGCTGCGTTTTTATTTCCGTAATGAATCGCTTCAACGTTATCCATGATCTTGTCAATTTTATCCAGGTAAGACTCATCATGGGCGATAATTGCATGGTAAGCCTCATCCACGCTCTTTGCATAGTCTTCAAAGGAAACAGTGTAATCTTTATGGATGTTTCTGAAATCGATCAACGGCTTCTCTTCAAAATAATACAGTTCAAATGCAAACTTTGCCGTTTTGTAAGCGTTTTTCAGCTGCTTTGCATCGGTTGAATACATGCCGATACCAACGGACAGTTCCGTATGTACCTGCGCTGACACCTGCTGCACAACAGGCATAACGTATGAATCTACAAATGTATCCTCTTCCCCGCAGGGAAATACGCCCATCAAATGCAGCGCACAGTCATCCTTGCGCAGCACAAATGCTTTTCCCCGCAGCTTCTGGCTAATCTGATTGTAAATGGAAAACCGTAACAAATTAAACCGTTCAAAAGAATCGCGGACCATATCGGACGCCACATCCGGCCGGATTCCAACACAGATTCCAACGAAAAAATGACCCTCAAAATCAATATTTTCCGCTTCAAAAAGTTGATACAGCTCATCATTCTCAAATCCCTGTCCGTCGTTGATCTCACGGAACAGTTTCTGCATCTCATCATCTTCTTCTTTGAATATCTCGATGGTGTTCTGCTCTTCCAGCTTCTGAATCGTCTTGCGCACCACATCTTCCAGATCTTTTCGTCCAACCGGCTTCAACAGGTAATCTACCGCACCGCTTTTCAGTGCTTCTTTTGCATAAGTAAATTCCTGATAACCACTGACAAAAATAAACTTTGCATGAGAATGCGCCTCATTATACCAACGGATCACTTCCAGTCCTGTCATATGCGGCATCATGATATCCGCGATCACAATATCAGGCTCTGTCTGTTCGATCACTTCTTTGAGCTGCTGTCCATCCCGTGCTTCCCCCACGAGTTCCACATCCACGCTCTTCCAGTCAATCAGTTTCTTTAACCCCTGTAAAATAACTCCCTCGTCATCCGCGATCACTACTTTCCACATCTTCAGGCTCCTCCCAAATCGGCAGGCGATAGGTTACGATTGTACCAACTCCAAGGAAGCTTTCCATTCGGAACCCATATTCCTTACCGCAATTCAGTTTTATTCTGTCGTAAACATTTTTCATTCCAACACTCAGACGACCGTTTGCATCTGCTTTCTCGATTTCAGGATTGTCAAGTGTTTCCTGCATGATACACACCTGTTCCTCATCCATACCGACACCATCGTCCATTACAACAATTTCCAGATAATCTTCTTTGCGTTCTACGCGGATGGCCACCGTTCCCTCACCGTCTTTTTCACGAAGTCCGTGGCGGATCGCATTTTCCACCACCGGCTGAAGCAGAAGTTTCGGAATAAAAAGTTCTGCATCTTCGTCTGATACCTGGATATTCAATCCGATCCGGCCTTCATACCGCACTTTCATGATTACAAAGTACTCACGCAACGCCTGCAGTTCATCCTTCAGCACGATACAGTCCGTATGCTCTCCCATTACATATCGAAGCTGATGCGCCAGACACTCCAGCAGTTCCGCCGTCTTTTCATCGTTTTCTTCCAGTGCTGTCATCCGGATTACGTCCAGGGTATTGTACAGATAATGCGGCTGAATCTGCATTTTCAATGCATTCAGTTCTGCGTCTTTCTGGCAGATTCTGGCTACATACACCTGATTGATATAATCATTCAGACGCTCCACCATCTTGTTAAATCCATCTGCGATAATCTCCATCTCATCATGAGAATTGATCTCCAGACGCACATCCATCTGACCACTTTCCACCTGCTTCATGGCCTCCTGTACTTTTCGGATTGGTGCACTCATTCTGGTAGAAAACATAATATACAAAAGCACCAGGAAAATACAGGAAAACAGCAAAATAACAACCATCATCGTGCGATTACTGAAATAATATCCCATTGCTTCCGCATCACTGACAGTCAGTACCGCATATTCCTCCGTTCCTGTGATCTTTGCATAAAATATCCAGTTATCATCTATTTTTTCATATCCTTCGTTATCTGTCAAATGAGCCGTCAAATGAGACATTACTTTTTGACCAAGCGGATTTCTCCCATCCAGATAATCTTTTCTGTCCTGACTGTATACATACTGCTTTTCCTGCGGATTGCAGACATAGAGATTCCCTTTTTCCAGTCCCATTTTATTTACCAGATCATCCAGCACATCTACATTAATATCCACAAATAATGTTCCAAGTGCTGTATTGTATGCACGGTTCATAGATGTTGTATCCATATAATTGCGAACCAAAACAAAAATAAAATCATCTGTATTGATACAGATATTGCTCTCCTCCGTAGTTCCAAGCACTCTCAGATCCCTCAGGCGGTTCTGCGGAATAATCGTCATC
>CAVAFS010000245.1:0-3534 GCA_963587975.1 Bulleidia sp.
TAGTCATGGCTTCTCTTGCGTCCAGACAGGCCAGATGGATTTCCTCTGCGCCCAGACGTTTTGCAGTTCTTGCACAGTCGAAAGCTACGTTTCCACCACCGAGAACGATGATGCGTTTGCCCATTCCTGTCTCCTGTCCAAGACTTGCGTTACGCAGGAAATCAATATTTAACAGAACGCCCGGAAGTTCGCTGCCTTCCATCGGAAGACGGACACCTTTGTGTGCACCGATGGTCATTAAGACTGCATCGTACTCGTTCAGTAATTCCACCGGTTTCTCAACTTTTGTATTTGTCTCAATAACTACGCCCTGATCCTCGATCACTTTTGCTTCCTGTGCAACGATCTCACGTGGAAGTCGGTAGGACGGGATTCCGTAGGACATCATACCGCCGACGGTCGGAAGTGCCTCTTTTACGGTAACGGCATGTCCCTGTTTTCTCAGGTAATATGCTGCGGTCAGACCTGCTGGGCCTCCACCGACAACGCATACTTTCTTGCCGGTATCCGGAAGCTGTTTTCCTTTGCCTTTCCAGTAACGGCCGGTGTCATGCTCTGCAGCATAACGTTTGATGTCACGGATGGACATTGCTTCGCTGACTTCTTTTCGTTTACACTCCAGCTCACATGCATGGCTGCAGACATGTCCCAGTGCGTTCGGGAACGGTACTTTCTCGCGGATGACCGCTACGGCTGCATCATAATCGCCCTCTTTTACAAAACGGATGTAACGCGGGATATCAGTATGCGCCGGACAGGCGGTACGGCACGGAACCAGTGCTTCTTCTTTTTTCAGGTTGGTTGTCAAAAGCTGTAATTTATCACGGATAGAACCGGTCGGACAGACTTCTGCACAGGCAGTACAGAAACGACAGTCTTCGTCTTTCAGTAATTTGCCATGTAAGGTTCCTACATATGTCTCAAGATCTTTTTTATTGTACTGTAATACGCCTACGCCTCTCAGTTTGTTGCAGGCACGTACACAACGTCCACACAGTACACAGCGGTTCATGTCATGGATGAGCAGCGGGTTGCCCTCTTCCATCTTGATACCTTTGATACGGGTACGCATACGCGCGTTATTTGCACCAATGTACTGGATCAGTGTCTGAAGCTCGCAGTTACCATATTTCGGGCATGTGGAGCAATCTTCCGGATGTCCTGCAAGCAGCAGCTCCAGTGCCAGGGTACGGAGTTTGTTGATCCGCTCACTTGTGGTATGTACGACCATGCCATCCTGTGCACGCAGGGTACAGGATGTGGTTACGCCTTCCTGACCTTCTACTTCTACAATACACATGCGGCAGGAACCATTCTCCGGCAGATCCGGATGATGACAGAGGTGCGGAATATAAATTCCGGCTTCCAGCGCACATTCCAATACATTTTTGTTCTCCGGCACTTCCAGACGTGTGCCGTCAATCGTAATGACTGCCATGTTTTTCTCCCTTCTGTTCTTCTTCATTCAACAGTTGTCGTTCTGATTTTCATTCTGTTTCTGTTTTCATTTCCCAGGAATATGTGATATCCCTGCTGTTTGATATATTTTTGACGTGCACGGTACTATTATGGTACACTGTCACTATAATCACTGATAAAATTATAACATGGAGATTATAAAAAAGCTTCAAACAGCTGTTGAAAATCAACCACCCTTTTGGCTTTATTTTCAACAAATGTCGAATGATTGAACCGCGATTCATTTTTCAGGGGGATTCTTATGATCACATTAAAAACACTGCTCGACCGGTTGCAGGAAACTTACTCCTGTACAGTTAGAAATGACTATGATACGGCGCGTTTTGTCAGCCGAATTGATATACTCCGACCGGATACCATTCTTGCCGGCGATACCCTTTATCTGGGTTCGGATGAAATTCTGAAAAAGATTGGGAATAACACTGCTTTGAAAACGGACATTGCTTCAGAGCAAGCTCCGATTCCGATGCTTCTACTAGATGCAAACAGTGAAACCGGAAAGCGTATTGCATCGGATATAGCTAGGAACAGTGCAGTAGAAAAACATGATTTCTCAGATGTAAATACAACCGAATGCATAACTTCGGACGGTATTTTTTCCGTTATTTTCGTGGAACACATGCCTGAAATACCCGAAACATTCCACTTCCTGAATGACCGTCTGGCCTTTGAATTCCGCCTGCAGCAGGAAATCAACGATCTGTACCACCTGCTTTACAGCGGCCGGGGACTGGATGATCTCATTGTCCGAGCAGAATCATTTCTGCACCGCCCCATGTCAGTACTGGACGCAAGCTACAGCATGATCGCGGTATCTCCGCTGATGCATAAGCTTCCTTTCGGTATGGAAAAAAGCGACGAAGGTATTTTCCTGAGTTCCCAGGAAGTGGAAAGTCTGCGCCGCCTGCAGATCGAGCATCAGATTTACAAAAACAATCAGGCCTTTTTTATTCAGACCGAAGATCACCCGGATACAAACTGGATTTTCTGCGGTATCCGCATCCAGCATGTCATGACCGGCTATGTGGCACTTTGTCTGCCGGAAAAAGCCGAGTCCAGTGAGCACGAATTACGGCTGATCACCGCCTTTTCCGACATCTGTGCAATCGAGATGCAGAAGCATGAATTTTTCATACAGAAGACAGGTCTGCAATATGAAACGTTTCTGACAGAACTGCTGGAAGGCCGTTTCAACGATGTCAATATTATCGAGGCCCGGCTCAGACTCCTGAACCGCCGCTTTGGCAAATTTTTCTGTCTGGCGATCCTGTACTGTCCGGAGCCGCACAACAGCGACCTGTTCAACAAACGTCAGATGGCTTCCCTGCGGCAGGTTTATCCGAATGCCATGTCCGTGGTATACAAAAATAACATCATCCTGCTGATCAATCAGGACACACCGGTGCAGTTAAATGCCACGCTGACGGATCCACTGGAACTTTTTGCAGAGCGCAATCATCTGAAAGTCAGTCTGAGCCAGCCTTTTGCAGATATTTTGAAAATCCGCCTGTTTTATAATCAGGCGCTGCATACGCTGGAGCTTTCCGATCTGCAGAATCCGGAGCAGAATCTGTTCTACAGTACCGATGCGCTGCCGGAATATCTGTTTTCCAAGTGCGATTATCAGGGACTGGAAGTAGGTATTCATTATCACATTTTTCAGCTGCAGGATTATGATAAAGCATATCATACGGAGTTTGTGGAAACGCTGCGGGCGTATCTGGAACATGACCGGAATGCAGCGAAGACGGCGGAGTTTCTGCATATTCACCGGAGTACGTTTTTTTATCGGGTAAAGAAAATTGAGGAGCTGCTGGAGATTTCAATTACGGATAGTCATTTGCTGTTTCTGTACGAATTGTCCTTCAAGATTTGGGATTATTTGTGCCGGTAAAAAGTTTCCTTTGTGGCTAAAATTTAGGTTATGAAAAAAATCCACAGATATGATCACGCGGGCTAAAACGCCCTGCTTAGATAATATCTGTGGATTTTTCTTGTACGTTATAATGATAATACGTTACATAATATAAACGATACCACTCATTCTACCATGTA
>CAVAFS010000246.1:0-3052 GCA_963587975.1 Bulleidia sp.
ATAGCATTAGTCAGCTTGATTTCTATATGACCGATGGAAGTACACTGACAGGAGCCGTACAGGATGATGAGACTTATGCTGGAAACGGTGGCGACGGTTACTGCAACTTCTATATCGAAAAAGGCAGCACATGGGTGGTAACCGGTGACAGCACGTTAACAAATCTGTATAATGCCGGAACCATTGTTGACGCAAATGGAAATACTGTTACAATTAAAGGAACAGATGGAACTGTATATGTAAAAGGAACAAGTTCTTATACGATTACCGTCGATTCTTATGAAACAAATGTGGAGCTGTCCGGAGCTTCTACCGCAACTTCCTGGAGTGATTACGAAGTGGTAAAACCGGCAGAACTTTCCTAAAAAGTAAAAGAAAAATCATGTAAAATCTGCCGGAAGAAGGATGCAAAGCAGTATCTTAATAAAAAGGCAGGATAAGGAGAACACATGCGAATTTTACTGGCAGAGGACGAGCGCGAATTATCAGACGCGCTCGTCATGATTTTAAAACATAACAATGATTCGGTAGACGCGGTCTACAACGGACAGGATGCGCTGGATTATATCATGGCAGATGATTATGATGGCGTGATCCTGGATATCATGATGCCGAAGATGGACGGCATTACGGTTCTCAAAAATGTACGCCGACAGGGCAATAACGTTCCGGTTTTGATTCTGACTGCAAAATCAGAACTGGATGACTGCGTGGTCGGCTTGGATGCAGGAGCAGATGATTATCTGAGCAAGCCATTTGCGGCAAAAGAACTGCTGGCCAGGCTGCGAGCCGTGACACGTCGCAAGACAGCCACAGCCACCACCGTATTAAAAATGGGAAACATGGAGCTGGATTGTGCCAGCTTCGAACTGCGTTCTGAAAAAGGAAGCATGCATTTGCCAAACAAAGAATTTCAGATGATGGAGATGATGATGGCAAATCCCGGTCAGTTGATCTCCACGGAGCGCTTTTTGGAAAAAGTCTGGGGATATGACACAGAGACCGATACAAGAACGGTATGGGTTTACATTTCTTATTTAAGGAAGAAACTGCAGGAACTTGGTGCGGATATTAAAATCAAAGCAGCTCGCGGATTAGGATATTCCCTTGTTGAGTCAGAATAAAAGTATAAAAGCATACTTATTGGAAAATAAGATAGAAATATATTTTTTAATAATAGATGCAGTCCGAAAAATGAGACAGGAATAATAGTTACTATGATAAAGAAATTAAGAAAAAAATTTATTATAGCCGCCATGTGTGCAATCCTGATTGTACTGGAAAGTATGATACTGGCGGTAAATATCGTCAATTATCATCATCTGGTGGAAAAAGCAGACACACTGACAGAGTGGATCGTCAGTGAGGGCGGAAGTTTCGGTGACGCGGCAGGAGACATAAATGGAATTGATGCAGCAGCACAGAGCGGACAGGATCAGAATACACAGCCACCGGAACTGCCGGACAATTCAAATTCGGATACAACCCCATCGGAGAAACCGAACGAGGAAACTGCAACGAATCAGGATGAAACTGCAGTAGAGAAACAGAGTTCAGATACAAATTCCGGAAATGATAAGGGGAATCCGCCGGACAACATTGGAAAGGACCGCATGGGATTTTCCAAGGAGACCCCATTTGAAACTCGTTATTTTACGGTGACATTTGATTCCGATGGCAACGTATCAGAATGTGATACCGGAAAAATTGCTGCCATAGATGAGGATTCAGCAAAAGAATATGCCAGTGAAGTTTATACTTCCGGAAAAACAACCGGATTTTCCGATATTTATCGTTATCGCGTGACCGAGACGGATGACGGAACAATGATCGTATTTGTGGACTGTCGTCAGGAGATTTCCACAGTGAAAAACTTTGCGAAAAACAGTTTTGGTATTTCTACTTTTGGATTGGCAGCCGTATTTGTGCTGGTTGTATTTTTCTCAAAACTGGTATTTCGGCCGGTGGCAGAAAGTTATAAGAAGCAGAAACAGTTTATTACGGACGCCAGTCATGAGCTGAAAACGCCGTTGACTATCATTGATGCCAACACAGAGATTATCGAGATGGACAACGGAGAAAGTCAGTGGACGAAGAGTATCCGCAATCAGGTGCGCCGCCTGACAGCAATGACGCAGCAGCTGATCACCCTGTCCAAGCTGGATGAAGGAGAAGTGAATGGGGTAAAGACAAAATTTTCACTTTCCGATGCCCTGCTTGACTGCGTGGAACCATTTGAGACACCAGCGATGATGCAGAATAAAACCATCGAGACAGACATTGCAGAAGGCATTATGCTAAACGGTGAGGAAAAAACCATTCGTCAGCTTTTTGACATTCTGCTGGATAATGCAGTGAAATATTCCACACCGGACAGCACGATCCGTGTACACCTTTATACCAAAGGAAATAAGACAATTCTGACAGTGTGGAACGCGACGGAGCCGATTCCGCAGGGCAATCTGGATCAGGTATTTGAGCGGTTTTACCGGTTGGATGAAGCACGAAATTCGGAAAAAGGTGGTTCCGGCATCGGATTGTCTGTGGCCAAAGCCGTTGTGACGGCACATAAGGGAAAAATTTCCGCTTTCAGCGAGGACGGACATTCCATGTTGATAAAAGTGGTCTGGTAAAAACAGGAAATAATTGTTAAAATAGAGCTATTCAGAAACATACAGATTAAAAGAAAAAGTATGAATCGTGTTTGCAGAAAAGAGGAAACGAGTATTTTTTCTAAAATCTATTTGGCGAGAAGCCATATTGAAGTGGATCTGAATAGTTCTATTTTTATGTAAAGTTGTTTGAATAAGGAGGAGTACAAATGATCAACGAAATTATGGCGTATAATAAGAAATTTGTAGAGGATAAAGCATACGAACCGTACCTGACCAGCAAGTATCCGGACAAAAAACTGGCGATTTTGACTTGCATGGATACACGTCTGACAGAATTACTTCCGGCAGCTTTGGGACTGAAAAACGGTGATGCAAAAATTATAAAAAATGCCGGCGGTGTCATCACACATCCATATGGTAGTGTGGTTCGAAGTCTT
>CAVAFS010000247.1:0-2492 GCA_963587975.1 Bulleidia sp.
AATAACCCCTCCTGATACAATTACCATACCAGAGAGGTGTCCTCAAGATTTCACACAGATGTGTCAGAGTTGTCACATTTCGTTAATTTACAGAATTCAATGAAAACATCACTCCAATTTTATCCTCAGAAATCTCATACATAACCGCCGAAAGTTCAAATACCCCATCCACACTCTGCGCAGAATAAGCCGCACACGAATCATAAATATACTGTTCCATTTTCGGATTTTCACTCTTAAATTCCGGTGTCACATCCCGAACAATCCTTGTATACATATCGTCCGTCACATCCGTCGATTGCTGTTCTTCCTGAAACGGAATACCAACGCTCTGTACATAAGCGCGCAGCATCTCCGTCCAAATCTGATCTGCGACCGGGACGGTTGATTTTTCCTGCAATACACGCTGATCCATTACTGTCTTTCCAGATATTGGAATACCATATTCCGTAGAAAAATACAATTCATTTGCAGAAGTCATTTTTTCATTTATTGGAAGCGCATAAGGTAGAAACAGCAGATTATGAGACTCTTCCTCAACATCAAAAACGTATACATTTTCTACAATTACACCATTTTTCTCTATCTCTGACCAATAATCCTCATCCCAGAGCTGCATAAATTCCTGCAATTTCTCATATCCGCTTTTTACCTCATCTTCCATGTCCGAGATTTTCTGCCAGTGATACAGATTCCATTTGTTCTGTTCATATTTTTCCATTGTACGGATTGATTTCTGCAGAGATGCCCTGACCGGAATATATTCCTCCCCATAAGGATGCACTTCTTCTACCGGAACTGCCGTCTGTTCACAAAAAGCCTGTTGCCGTTGTCGCTCCAGAAGCATTTTCGGCAGCAGCAGACTCACAGTCAGAATACCTGCTCCCAACAGCAGGATGATACCTGTATTTACACTCTTTTTCATCTCATTTCCACCTTTCCGGCAAGCCTCATATGTAATTTGACACTCGTTCCGATGCCTTCCTTACTTGTAATTTCCATCTTTGTACCATGAATAGACGCTATTTTTTCGCAGAGTGCAAGTCCTAATCCTGCACCATGCTCTTTGCGGGAGCGGGATTTGTCTACCATATAAAAAGCCTCGGTAATCCGCTGTAATTCTTCTGCCGGGATTCCCCTTCCATTGTCCTTGACCTCAATCTCATACTGCTGCTCGTTGCATGTTCCAGTTACACAAACATTTGTGCCACCAGATTTTAATGCATTGTCAATCAAATTCAATATTAGTGTCTTGAACAGATCATATTCAATGCGCACATATCCTTCCTGAATCTGCAAAGAGAGTTTCACACCTCTTTTTTCTGCATTGACCTGCGCTGTTTTCTCCACGTCTACAAAAAAATCTGTCATACTCATTTCTTCCAGCAAAAAGTCCTGCCGCTCCAGTGTGATCAGTTCCAATAGCTTAAAAGACAGCGCTTCCAGCCGCAATCCCTCATTCAAAATATAACCGGCAGCTTCCTGCACTTCCTCCGGATTCATTTCCTTCTGATACAACATGTCTGCATACCCGATAATGCTCGTCATTGGCGTCTTGATCTCATGCGCAAAACTTGCCACAAAATCTTCTCTCTGACGCACCGCAAGCTCTAACGCATCCATTTTTTCAGTTATAGAATCTGCCATCTGGTTAAAGGATTCCGTCAGTTCTCCTGTCTCATCCCGTGATCCGACCGATACACGACTGTCATAATCTCCCTTCGCAAAAGCCCGGCTTGCTTGGTTCAATTTACGAATTGGTGCAGTCAGCTTAATAGACAACAATGCTGAAAATACAAATCCGACCAGCATTGTTCCTAAAAATACAATGCTGCAGTTTTTCTGTAACTGTCTGGATTCTGCAAAAATCGAAGAAATATCCTCATGACTGGTCAGTTGCAGTTGCATATCATTCTGCTCAAAATAGCTGGATACATGAATTTCCTGTTTTCCATTTTCATCCTGAATAGAATAATACAGATATTCCGGATCTGTCGCGTCAGTACTTTCCACGTCTTCTACATTTTCTAATTCAAACTGCATATTAAAACTGTCTTCTGTTCGATCCACAAGTTCCTGCAACATTGTTTCATCAAGCATTTCCAAATTTTCTGCAGAAACACACCATCTGCTGCCCAGATTGTATTATACCGTTCCCGGCGCAAGGTGGATTCTATCAGATGTGCAATTGCCGCATCGTCTTCTATGATTAATATGCGCTGCATAACCTTCTCCCTTTTTCCGTTTTCTTCCATCATACCACAGACATGTGTCAAAGATGTAAGAATGTGCTTCCTTTTCTTAAGTTACTTTTGTTTGTTGAAACATCAAAATTTTATTTGAATACGTCAAAAATTTGCTATATAACAAAAAATCCGGCAGGTCTCCAGATGCATATCTCATGCTTCTGTCCTCTGCCGGAAGTTTTACTTTTTCACTCTATCGTGATTTCATCCCTCAATAATTTCGCCACTCGTCAATCATACCAGTAT
>CAVAFS010000248.1:0-3550 GCA_963587975.1 Bulleidia sp.
GTGTATGGAAGGAGATAATGTCCGACTGTTCCAGTAATTCCTCATAGGACACATAAGTCGCGTAGTTCTTCACTTCATCCAGCTGCGTTCTGCTGTATACCAGAATTTTACAGCCAAATCCCTGAATTTCCTTCATGACGGTTCTTCCGATACGACCGCCTCCGACAATTCCAACCGTCATGTCACGAAGCTCACGCCCGCAATTCTGAGCCAGCGTAAAGTCTTTTACCTGATAATGTTCCAATATATATTTCACTTTTCTCAGACACATCAGCATCAGTAAAATTGCATAATCTGCTACAGAATTTGGAGAATAGCAGATATTGGACACCCGAATACCAAGTTCTTTGGCATACTTCAGGTTAATATGATCCACACCCACACATCTCACTGCAATACACTTGAGTCCCTGATCTGCAAACTTTTTCAATAACTCGTCGGATATTTTCGTTCCGACCACCGAAATGCAGTCATATCCTGCTGCCAGAGTATAATTTTCACAGGTAGGCTGTTTCTTACAAAATCCAAATTCAAATCCCATTTTGGGAGCAAGCTCATCGTAAAGTATCTTCTCATCAGCACGACAGCTATACACATATACTTTTCGCAATAGTTTCATCTCCTTTTCAGAGCGCATCTGTATACTCTTTCATTCGTCTCAGCCCTTCTACCGTATCTTCTCTGGTTGATACATAGGAAATTCTTACATATCCTTCCCCGCCTTCACCAAATCCAGTGCCAGGTACAACCACTACATGTTTTTTTGCCAGCAGATCCAGAGCAAACTCTTCAGAAGTCATTCCGGTTTCCTTTATATTTACAAATGCGTAAAACGCTCCCCGGGCCATTTTCAGGCTGAGATGTTTCATCTGATTGATCTGTTCCAGGACAAGTTTCCTATTCTCATCGTACTGCGCAAGCATCTCCTCAAGCACATCCTGCGGACCATCCAGAGCAGCGATCGCCGCATACTGTGTCGGTGTATTCACACAGGAGACAACGCTTTCCTGCATTTTTACCATCTGACTGATAATCGCTTCCGGAGCAAGTATGAATCCACATCTCCATCCGGTCATCGCATAGGTTTTGGAAAAGCTGTCGATCACCAGCGTTCTCTCTTTCATTCCGTCACAGGATGCAACTGAAAAATACGGAACATCATCATAGATAAATTCCTGATATACTTCATCCGTAATAAGATACAGATCCTTTTCAATACAAAGCTGTGCCACTTCTCTTAATATCTTCTCACCCGTTACACTTCCAATCGGATTCGACGGGGAATTGATCAAAATTGCCTTTGTCTTGTCCGTCACGGCTTTTCTGAGATTTTCGACATTATAGCAAAAATCATCTTCCTCCAGTAATGGCACCATCACTGTTTTTGCATTGCACAGGGCAATCTGTCCAAAATAATTGGGAAATGCCGGTGTACCTACAATCACTTCATCTCCTGGATCCAGAATCGCCTTAAAGGATAAAAGTAACGCTTCCACACCGCCTGTGGTAATGATAATTTCTTTTGTCGGATCATAGGACACATTTTTCTTTTCCTTCATTTTTTCCGAAATTGCAGTACGGAGTTCGATAATTCCCGCATTTACCGTATAATGCGTCTCTTTGCGTTCAATAGCCTCTATTGCTGCCTGACAGATATGATCCGGTGTCGAAACCCCCGGCTCTCCCAGCGCAAAACTTACTACATCATCCATTCCCTGTATCCGGTTAAACATTTTTCTGATCATGGAACCCTGCTGCTCCGTGATCGATCGTGACAACGCTTTCATTTTTCACTGCACTTCCTTCCCTCTATTTGATATCATCTTCTTTTTCATCACTGTACCGCCTTCCGACTTCTTCTGCATCTCCGACAATTCCCTGAACGACAAATACATTTCCCGGAGGACATCCAGGAACCCAGCGTCCATATTCTTCCAGATGTTTGGTACATCTTCCGACCAATACTGTATTTTCTTTTGTTGCTCCTTCCGGAAGTTCCTTGACCGGTCCGACCACCACATATTTTCCTTCCAGATATTTCTCATATCCGCCTGCTTTCAGATCCATCAGCGCACTGATCACGGTGTTTCTGCAACCGGTACATGCGCCTTCATCAAACAACAATGTATACGGTGGAAGTCCCGGAATTTCAACTTCGCTGGAACGTTTGAATCTGTGATAAACATCTGCGATTGTTTCACCTCTTACTTCAATCTTATCCAGATTCATTTCTCCGAGTCCTCTGTTATAGGCCTCCACTGTCAGCATCGGTGCATCTACTTCATATCCCATAACCGCACTTCCAACAGCATCGCAGGATACCACATCTTTTGATGCCAGAATAAGATCCATCTCTACGGTTTCACCGAAGATTGGTCCTAATCCCTGCTGACAAAAAGTAGCATCGATTACACTCAAAACCGGTTTCACCGTCTGGATAATATCAATCACTCCATTTACCACGCCATGGCTGTGAAAATATTTCTTCTGTCCGTCTGCGATCAGACCTTTCAGATTTTTTAATCCCAATGTGACTTCTGTCTGATCATGCGTCTTCATAACTGGAACCGTAATTACAGCATCCGCTTGGGCCACAAGATCCCAGGTTGTCATTGCATCAATAACCTTTCCATTTTCTACAGGAATTTTTGTTATTTTTCTCTTTTTTAAATCAATTACTTCATATCCTTCGTCTCTCAACTGCTGGTATTCACACTTTTGAATTACCTGCTCTGTATCAACACCAGCTGCGGATGACTCTGCAATAATCGGGTTTGCGCCTTCTTCCTTTACGCGTTCTGCCACTGCTTTGACAACTTCCCATCTCGTCACTCCACCGGAACATCTGTCATCCGGAACAGCAACAAAATTTGGTTTGATGAGAACCTTATATCCGGGTTTGATAATATCCGCAAGTCCGCCAATATCTTCTATACATTTTCGTACGGATGCTCTGATACTCTCATAATCATTTCCCTGTGTTTTTCGAATTGATACTACTGACATCCTGTCATCTCCTTTCTTCATCTCCGCCGCAATGCGATCCAGCAAAGCATTTTTTGAATCATAGGATAAACTTTCCTGTGATTAAAAAAAGGTACCTGGTTTTTATCAACCAGATACCACATTGTATCGCATATTTTATTTGCCCACTTATGTTGTATTATCTCTATACCGTCATAATACAACCATGGAATGCTTTTGTCAACACCATTTTTTATTTTTTATAGGCAACATTCTTTATAGGCAAAGATTCGGCAGCATTACGCTGCCGATCTTATAGGAGGGGGTTCTATGTCAAAATATCAGATTTTTTCTTATTCAATATATCAAAAATCTATCTCAGAATTCTTTATTTAAAAGATTACGAGAGTACGTTTTTTACTTTAGGTGCCTTAACTGTGGCTTCCCCTTTCAATACGATGATCCCATCCTGGTTTTCACAAATTGTTTTTAATTTCACTATGTTTTTTTCTTTGTTAAGTTCTTCCACTTCTGCAATTGCCTTAATTGTATCTCCGGCATAAACCGGCGCCGTAAAACTGAGTGT
>CAVAFS010000249.1:0-34804 GCA_963587975.1 Bulleidia sp.
ATTTCTTCTCTGCACAAAATCTTGGAAAAACTTAAGAATCAGTCTCTGACATCTGTCATAAGACCTTTGATCGATCAGTGGGAAAATCCCTTTGCTGCAGAAGCATCTGGTTAATGTACAGAATTTGTACGGATGCTTTAAGAACCCCATCAGAACGTTCGAACCTTTCTGATGAATCTGCCGCAATATGTGGTTGATCTGTCCGCTTGCACGGATAACTCTTGTATTACTTATATCACAGTTTCATCAAAAAATCAACTTAAATTATCATTTTAATTAAATTTGTTATGATTGTTGCTATTTCATAGAATCTTTATGAATGGATGCTTGACGAAAAACACAAGATTATATATACTTTTCTAACAAGTAAGGATGTGATAGCATGAAAATTGAAAAAATTAATGACCATCAGATTCGCTGCACACTTACCAGCGAAGATTTGGCTTCACGCAATATTAAATTAAGCGAACTGGCTTACGGTTCTGAAAAAGCAAGATCACTGTTTCGCGATATGATGCAGCAGGCTGCTATGGATTTTGGATTTGAAGCAGAGGATATCCCGATCATGGTAGAAGCGGTTCCTCTTTCTTCGGAAAAAATTGTCCTGATCATCACCAAGGTGGATTCACCGGATGAACTCGATACACGTTTTTCCAACTTTACACAATTTGAAACAGAGGAAGAAGACGAGGACGGACTCCTCTCCGATACCGATCACGATGCGAGTGATTTTTCACCGGAAATCGATGAAACTGCCTCTCAGTTTTTACAGCTTCTTCAGCATCTCCGTCAGGAGCAGAATAAAGAAAAAGCAGAAGCTTCCAAAACAAAACCTGCAGCACCGGCCATGCCGACAGACATGGTCCGTATCTTTAACTTCCGCAGTCTGGACTCCGCCATCAGCGCAGCCCATGCTCTGCACGGATTTTATCAGGGCAAAAATACCCTGTACAAAGATACCCGGGAGAACGCATATCATCTGATCGTACATCAGAGTCAGCACAGCGCTTCCGAATTTAACCGTGTCAACAATATGCTCTGCTCCTATCTGCAGCCGGGCAAATACACGGCAGGAATCCAGGCGTACTTCGAAGAGCATTTCCGCAAGATTATCAACGGAAACGCCCTGCAACAGTTAAGCGAAATTGCATAAACGAATCACTGAATGGTTACAAAAAATGAAAACGGGCAGGAAATTTCAATCGTCTCTCCTGCCCCAAAAAAAGAGCTGATCTACCAAGATGGTATAAATCAGCTCTTTTTTTATTTGAATTATATCTAAACCTTTGCCTTATGCTACAACATCATTGAGGCGGTCTACTAATTCCTGCGGCTCAATGCCATGCACCATAGCAGCCTGCTCGATTGTCTCCATCTGAGATGACGGGCATCCAAGGCAATGCATACCAATGCCAAATAATACTTCAGCAATGCTGTCGATATGTTCCTGATCACGTAATAATTCACCGATCATGGTGTCTTTGGTAATCTGTGCCATTTTATTGTACCTCCTTATTTTTACTAAGCGTAGTATAATACGTTTTCTTCAAATATGCAATCTTTTTTGCATCATCCGCCAATCTGTGACATCTTGCGGGAATCCGCATCTATATGATCACCGAAATGATGTTCCTTTGGTTTGCGCGCAATGGCCTGTCCAATGGTCTGTGCAAGTTCTTCATCTGTGCATCCGTTTCGAATCAGACTTCGCAGATCCACGCCTTCCCCGGAATACAGACAAAGTTTCAAAAATCCCTCCGACGTCAGGCGGATCCGGTTGCAGCCACTACAGAACTTTTCATGCACAGCACCGATCATTCCGATTTCTCCGGCAAATCCAGGTGCGCTGTAATACACAGCCGGCCCGTTTCCGAGTTTTTTATCCATGAGATATGCCCCCGGATAACGTGCGAAAAATTCTCTCCGGATTTCCTCCGCCGGATAAGATTTATAGATTTCTCCGTAGCCGATCGGCATCATTTCAATAAATCGGACAGCCACATTTTTCTGTCTCGCCCACTCAAAAAATGCCGGAAGCTCCTCGATATTTTCTCCCTGCACCGGAACACAATTGATCTTCAACAAAATGCCACTCTCGTAAGCAGTCTTAATTCCATTCATCACCTGCTCAAATACATCCTTGCCGGTAATTTCCTGATAACGCTCCCGCTGCAATGTGTCCAGACTGACATTAATAGCATCCAGTCCCGCCTCCTGTAACGCCGGAAGCTGTTCTTTTAACAACACGCCATTTGTCGTCAGCGTAACCATATCGATTCCATCAATTTCATGAATCTCGTGAATCAGATCCGCGCATTCCCGACGCACCAGTGGCTCCCCGCCGGTTATTTTTACCTTGCTGATGCCAAGATCCGCCAGCACCTTTACAATACGCACAATTTCCTCATAGCGTAAAATCCGCTCATGCGACACAAAGGGAACATCCTCCGGCATACAGTATTTGCATCGCAGATTGCAGCGATCCGTAATCGATATTCTGACATAATCTATTTGTCTGTTAAAATGATCGATAATCATAGTATGCTTCCTTTCCTTTGTTTTTAAACAAGAATGTCTACCACCATTCCTGCTGCATTTTTATAAACGGATGGATTTGCGCTTTCCTTTCCACAGTAAATCCGAAACGGTGTCGTACCTTTAATCGGTACAGAATTCAGATTTTCATCCGACCAGCTGCTGGTATCTCCCTTCTCCAGCTGATCCTGGGAACGCTGATCATGCTCGTAGGCCAGCATGAAGCGATAAGCGGAAAGTTCATCCGCCTCCAGCGCAATTTTTTCCTTATAATTATCATTGGTAAAAATCTGGAACGTCACTGAACCGTTTTCCAGTTCTTCCCGGGATGGAATCTCCGGCAGATATTCCAGCAGCGTCAGCAACAGCCAGCCGTGTCCTGTAACTTTCCGTAGTCCACCCTGACCTCCGTTCATATTGTGATTATAATAACAGTATTCTTCTTCCGCCGCAACCTCTCCATACAATGCATGCAGCTCTTCCAGTGAATAATGATACGTCGCCAGTTCACGTCCCAGACGAGTGATGCGAATATAAAACTCACTGTCCGCTTCTTTCGTCTGTGGTACTTTTATCTCCTTCCCAGAAACGACCGGCTTTTCCTCTCCGGCCAGCACACCGGCAAACTCTGTGCTCACATTCTGTCCGTCATAGTAACCAATCTGCTTGTATGCCTCGTCCGCAAAAAATAACCAGATGGTATCCGAAATCATTCCGATCACCTGACCCTCACGATTCACCGCCTGAAGTTTTTCCATATATTCCGGCGCACACTCTGCCTGATTTTTCCAGAACTCCATCGGGAGCTGAATAGCCGGTACTTTACGGATACTTCCATCCGCAAATTTCACTTCCATCCAGTACATGGTGCCCGCCTGCGCACTGTTTAACTCAAAAAAGCGGCTCAGGGAAAAATAACGATTACAGCGCAGTCCCTCGCCACGCACCCAGAAGCCACGTTCCGCACTTCCTGCCACCAGCATCCGAATTCCTTTGGCAAAATAGTCCTTATTTTTGTCCTCTAATCCCTGCTGTCCAAACATAATTGTGGGATGCGGATAGTATTTTACTGGTATACCATTTTTTTCGAAAGAAATAAAAGCCTCCCGCGGCTCCCGTCCGTCTGCCTTGTCACTTACGAGTTCCGGAAAATAGTACCGTTTTGACTCCAGTTCCGTCACGATAGACTCGAATCCATCCACACTTCCCAGGCGGATTTCTTCTGCATCTGAAACCTCTGCCTCGTCCAGATATCTTTTCAGTGGAAATCCATATCCCTCTTCGATATCCTTACTCTCGGCATCCTCATGGTTATCGTATACAGAAAAAAGGCAACGATCTGTTTTTTCCTGGTGTTCCAGATCATCGCAGGTATACAGAACATTTTTACCAGCAGCACTGCCGCTGATAAATAAACCAACCGGTTCTTCCCCAGGCAAAATCGTAACATGTTTGATTTCCATATTTTACTTACCCTTTCTATAAACTCCCTCATAAATTTAATCCATATTGTATTTATTATCATACAATGAATTGGGACTGAAATGCAAGTATTTATATAGAAAACGCTTTTCCCTTCGGTTCGATGGTAAACTCCCTCTCTTTTCCGGTTACCGGATGTGCAAAAGCAATATGGCAGGAGCACAATGCCACCGGACAATAAGCATCCGTTGCCGTTCCATACTTTGTATCTCCGTAAAGCGGGTATCCTGCATGGGCAAACTGCACCCGGATCTGGTGATGGCGCCCGGTATGAAGCCATACATGCACCAGTGCCTTTGTGCCCTCTTCCCGCGCTTCCACAACTTCATAGCTCAGTTTTGCTTCTTTCGCCTGCGGCGTTCCCTTTGCCACGACTGCGGATGTATTTGTCTTACCATCCCGCAGCAGCCAGTCACACAACTCGCCTTTTTCCGGCTGCGGTACACCAGCAGTCACTGCCAGATATTCCTTTTCCATGCTGCGGCTGCTGACCTGCGCCGACAGCTTTGCCGCCGCCTTTTTCGTCTTTGCAAATACCATCACGCCTTCCACCGGCTGATCCAGTCGGTGGATCAGTCCAATGTATGGCTCTTCTTTCTTTTTCGCACGGTAATTTTTCAGCAGGCTTACCATATCTGCCTGACCGGCCCGGGCCGTCTGCACTGCCACTCCGGCTTCCTTACGGCATACGATCACCGCCTCGTCTTCATATATAATTTCCGGCTGTTTTGCTCTCATCTTACACGAATCTCCATCTTTTTTTCCAAAATAAGGCAGGCATGATCTACCTTTTATTTTGTAAATCTGCCCGCCTTTCTCATACACAATTATATTTTTTATAATTTGAAACGGTATCCTACTCCCCAGATTGTCTCAATATACTGCGGTTTTGCGGTATTGAACTCAATTTTTTCACGAATCTTTTTGATATGAACCGTTACTGTCGCGATATCGCCGATGGACTCCATATCCCAGATTTTTGAAAACAGTTCATCCTTCGTAAATACATGGTTCGGGTTCTCAGCAAGGAATGTCAGCAGATCAAATTCCTTTGTCGTAAACTGCTTCTCTTCATCATTTACCCATACACGGCGTGCTGTCTTATCAATGCGGATACCACGGATTTCAATGATATCATTTTTCTGAGCCGTGCTTCCGATCAGACGCTCATAACGGGCCAGATGCGCTTTTACGCGAGCCACCAGCTCACTCGGAGAAAACGGTTTTGTGATATAATCATCCGCTCCCAGTCCAAGTCCACGGATTTTATCAATATCGTCCTTTTTCGCGGAAACCATCAGAACCGGTGTATTTTTCTTCTCACGGATTTTTTTACAGATTTCAAAACCATCCGCGCCCGGCAGCATCAGATCCAGGATGAACATATCAAAATCTTCGTTTAATGCACGCTCCAATCCACTGGTTCCGTCGTTTTCTATCTCCACATCAAATCCACTCAGCTCCAGATAGTCCTTCTCAAGGTCTGCAATTGCCTCTTCATCTTCTACGATTAAAATCTTACTCATTTGGTACCTCCTGATATTTTCGAATGACAAAGTACATTGTCGTACCTGTCTTTTCTTTACTTGTCGCCCAGATCTTGCCACCGTGATCTTCAATGATCTTCTTTACGATGGACAGACCAATGCCGCTTCCTCCGGTGGAAGAATTTCTCGAAGAATCTGTGCGGTAAAACCGGTCAAAAATATACGGCAGATCCCGGGCAGAAATTCCCTTTCCGTTATCCTCAATCTCAACCTGGATAAAATCACCCACGTCTTTGATCCGGACATTGATCTGGCCTTTCTTTTTGTCCATATATTTGATGGCATTTGTCACGATATTATTGATGACACGCATCAACTGCTCCGGATCCGCAATGATCAAAATATTCTCATCCGCATAATTAAAATACGTCAGACCGATTCCCTTTGTCTCCAGATCCAGACCGATTTCTTCAATACAGTCATTAAAGTAATCTGCCACATTGATTTTCTTAAAGTTATATGGAATGCGATTCGTATCGATCTTGGAATACAGCGTCAGCTCGTTCAGCAGACGATCCATCTCATTCGCTTTATTGTAAATTGTCCGGATGTAACGTTCCTGCTTCTCCGGTGTATCAGCAACACCATCTAAAATACCTTCAGAATAACCTTTCACCGCAGTAATCGGAGTTTTCAGATCATGTGCGATGTTACTGATCAGCGCACGGTTTTCCTTCTCCGCCACCATTTTTTCTTCGGTGGATTCCTTCAGGCGTTTACGCATCTCTTCAAAGTTCCGGCACAGATCCCCCATCTCATCCTGTTCATCATAATCAATGGTAAAATCCAGATTTCCTTCTTTGATATTTTTTGTGGCAATCTGGAGCTTTTTGATCGGCACCATGGTTCCACGGTAAATCCAGATGGTCATCACTCCGGCTGTCAGGGCAAGAATCAACAATACAGACACTCCCATGTCCACCAGCAAACGCTTAATCTCCGGCTGAATACTCTCCGAAGAAGTGATAATATAAACACTGCATTTATCATTGTTGCTTCCCTCGAAGTCAACCTGTTTCAACAACGACTGCGCACCATTATCCACATAATAGGCTGCTCCAGTACTGCTGTTTCCTTCTCCATAGGATGGAAGCTGTTCTTCCCACTGTTCATCACTGATCACGGAATCACCATGATAACCGTTATATACCAGAACACCGTTTTTACAGAAGATCAGATAGGAGCTTTTCTCCTGTAATTTCTTATTCACTTCTGTCAGATAATCTTCGGATTCCAGTTTCTCCGGATCCGTCTTTGCCAGATTGCAGATTTCATCATACTCGGTCTTTGTATACCTGCTCATCAATTGCAGCGAATTCGATAATACGCCCTGCGTATCCGACGCTTCCAGACCATAATTTTTCTGAATGGCCTTCGTTTGAATATGATACAGACCAAAAATCGCCGCTCCCGCCAGTGCAATTGGCAAAATAATGATAATGCAAAATGCAACGATCAAACGTGTCTTTAGTTTCATAAGCATCTCCTGATTGTTTCGTATCATTTGCAGTAATACAACTGCTCATTGTTACTATTCATTATAACACGTTCGTTCTGTTATTTACATTCTGCAATCGTAAAGTTTTTATAAACTACAGATAAAAAGCGCATACATCAAAGATTCATCTTATAAACGTTCCATGAAACAAAAAACTGCCCCGAAAGGGCAGTTTTTTATCGTCCATATAATTTTGTCATCTCTCTGATCTGCTCTGCAAGTTCTTCTGTCAGACACCCGGACTTCATCCGCCAACGCCAGTTATCTCCAAGCGTAGATGGTGTATTGATCCTTGCTTCGCTTCCAAGTCCCAGGTAATCCTGCAATGGGATGATGCACATATCCGCCACACTTGCCAGCGCAAGACGGATGAAATCCCAATGGATTTCCGCCTTGGGCGTATCTGCATTGTTCATGTACCTCTGAGACAGTTTTAAATCCTCCGGATCTAATACTTTATACCAGCCGCAAAGAGTGTCATTATCGTGGGTTCCTGTATACACCACACAGTTTTTTCCATAATTATGTGGCAGATAATCACTCTCTTCTCTGGAATCAAAGGCAAACTGTATGACTTTCATTCCAGGAAATCCGGAATCATGCAAAAGCTGGCGTACACCATCCGTCAGGAATCCCAAATCTTCTGCAATTACATTTACCTCTCCAAGCGCATCCTTTAAGACATGCATCAGGCTCATGCCCGGACCCGGTTCCCAGTGTCCGTGTTCCGCCGTCTTATCCCCCGCCGGAATGCTGTAATATTCGTCAAATCCGCGGAAATGATCAATGCGGACACAATCATATAATTTCAGGCACTGTGCAATCCGTCGAATCCACCAAGCATAACCAGTCTGTCTGTGATACTCCCAGCGGTACAACGGATTGCCCCATAACTGTCCGGTAGCGGAAAACGCGTCAGGCGGGCATCCCGCCACTGCAACAGGATTCAGTTCCTCATCAAACTGAAACAACTGTGGCTCTGCCCATGCATCCGCGCTGTCCAGCGCCACATAGATTGGAATATCACCGATGATCTGAATACCTGCCTGCGCTGCATACCCATGCAGTTTTTCCCACTGGCAGAAAAACAGATACTGCTGGAACTGATAAAACTGTATTTCATCATGTCGTCCATGCCAGACCTGATCCAAAGTGCCAAGATCCCGTCTCTTGTATTTTTCTTCCCACTGAAGCCAGCTTGCTCCATCATGCATATTTTTTATCACCATAAACAATGCATAATTTCCAAGCCACCAGTCATTTTCCCGACAAAATGAAAAAAATTCCTCCGTCGGATGTTTCAGAAAACGGTCACAGGCCATACGCAGAATCTTATATCGATTCTGATAAAGGATCGCATAATCAACAGATTCCGGATTCTGACCAAAATCAAAATCGTCACACTCTTCTTTCGTCAGAAGCTGCTGCTCCACAAGCTGATCCAGATCGATAAAATACGGATTTCCTGCAAAGGATGAAAAAGACTGATAAGGAGAATCCCCATAACTTGTCTGTCCAAGTGGCAGCACCTGCCAGCTTTTCTGACCTGCTTTTTTTAAAAAATCTACAAACTGATATGCCTCTTTTGAAAAACTTCCAATTCCATATTTCGACGGAAGTGAAAATACCGGCATCAGAATTCCGCTCGTTCTCATAGTTTATATCCTTTCGTTCTACTTATAATTCCAAATATGATAAAAAGTCCTTTTTGCTGCACTCTTGTAACAAAAAGGACTTTTCAGATTTTGTTAACCTTTGACGGCTCCTGCAGCAACACCTTTGATAATATATTTCTGACAAGTCAGATAAAATACAATGATCGGTAAAATCGCAAGTACAAGCATTGCCATCATTGCTCCCATATCGATAGAACCGTATCCGCCGCGCAGATACTGAACGGCCATCGGAATGGTTGGTTTTTCACTGTCAAGTACCAGCGTCGGCAGCAGATAATCATTCCAGATCCACATTGCATTTAAAATAGCGACGGTGATCATAGTCGGACGAAGTATCGGAACAACTACTTTGAAATATGTCTGGATCGGTGTACAGCCATCGATCATTGCAGCCTCTTCCAGAGAAATTGGAATCGACTTGATAAATCCACAGAACATAAACAGCGACAACCCGGCTCCGAATCCCAGATAAACCGGTATGATGCCAAACATATTTCCAAGATGCAGAAAGTCTGTTACTTTTGACAACGTAAACATAACCATCTGGAATGGAACGATCATTGCAAATACAAACAGATAATAAAGCACGGTAGATAATTTGCAGGTAACTCTGGTGATCCACCATGCGGCCATGGAAGTCAGCAGCACGATCACGATCACAGAGCAGATGGTGATGAATGCAGATCTTCCGGCTGCTGCCAGCAGGCCTGTTTTCTGAATACCATTTACGTAATTGTACATTCCGGCAAATGTTTCCGAATTCGGAAGCGCAAATGGCGCATCGCTGATATAAAGTTTGTTTTTAAAAGAGTTCATCAACACAAGGAAAATCGGGAACAGAAAAGCAACGGCCAGAAGTGTCATCACAATGGTGATCACAATACCGGTACCTTTTGATACGGACGGATTTTCAATAATCTCGTTTTTGTTTTTTTTCTTTTTCAGCATTAGTTCTCAACCTCCTTACGTCTTGTGAAATATAACTGTGTCAGTGAGATTGCTGCTACAATGAGAAAGAAGATCACTGCTTTTGCCTGACCAACGCCTTCCCATCCGTTTCTGTTATAGAACGTTGTGTAAATATCGTAAGCAAGCATTGCTGTTTTCTTGGCCGGTCCGCCTGCGGTCAATGCCAGGTTCTGGTCAAACAGTTTGAAGCAGTTCGTAAGAGTCAGAAACAGACAGATCGTAACGGACGGCATTGTCATCGGAATAATGATCTTATACAATGTCTGAAATTTGCTTGCGCCGTCAATTTCTGCTGCCTCAATGAGTTCTGTCGGTATATTCTGAATACCGGCAATATAAATGATCATCATATATCCGATCAGCTGCCAGTTTGTCAGGATGACCATACCCCAGAATCCATATTTTGGATCTGCCGTAATCGTCACATTAAAGTGTGCAAGTACACCATTGATCAGAAGCTGCCAGATATAACCAAGTACAATTCCTCCGATCAGATTCGGCATAAAAAATACGGTACGAAAAATATTGGTTCCCTTTAATCCGCGTGTCAGCCCATAAGCCAGCGCAAAAGAAATCACATTGATCGTAATAACAGAAACAACCGTAAATTTCACGGTAAATAACAATGCATTAATAAAGTCTTTATTTGAAAATGCTTTCACATAATTTGCGATTCCAACCCAGTGTGCATTTGTTACTGTCGTAAATTTGCAAAATGAAAGCACAATACCCATGATAAATGGAATAATAAAAAACAGTGTAAATGCAATCAGTGTGGGTAATACAAAAAGAGCAAAATATTTCTTGTATGTCTTTTGCATAGATCTCCCTCCCTACAGATACAGTTATGATGCTTATACAGGAAAGTGTGCTACCACATTCTCCCGCATACAAAATTATCAAAAGCCCAAAAGTGGAGGCAGCCGATGACCGCCTCCTTACCCTTGAGATTCATGTATGATGTTATTACTCAGCTGTAGCTTCTTTCTCAGATGCCCATTCATCAACAGTATCTGATACTACAGCATCCCAGTCCTTGTTACCGTTTGCATACTCCAGAAGAGATGCACCAAGATCATCTTTGAATGTCTGGCTTGGGAATGTTGTAAAGTTCCATGGTACCGTTGTAAGAGAATCATCTTTCATATATTTTACTACTTCCTGTGCCAGCGGATCGGAAGAAATCTCATCCTCGCCAAATGTGCTGAACGGTGTAATAAACTGAAGATCATTTGTTACCATCTGTTTTCCTTCATCAGAGCTGAATACCCATTTCAGGAAATCAAGAGATGCTTTCTGATCTGCTTCAGATGCATTGCTGTTCACACACATGTAATTTTCTGTACCGATGCACAGCCCCTGTGATTCTTCACCTTCTACTCCAGTGTAGATCGGCATAAATTTCACTTTGTCTTCTTTTACTACGTTGCCGCTTACTTCACTGATCTGTCCCCATGCCCAGTTACCATTCTGAACCATAGCTGCTTTTCCCAATGCGAACTCTGCCATAGAATCATCTACAGATTTAGAACCAACCATGGTAGGCTCAACAGTTGAATTGTTCAGGTACAGATCAAAGATATTTTTGTAATTATCGCTGTATTTAAAAGTGATTGCATCTTCATCACTTACGCCTGCATCTTTGTACTCATAATAAACCGGAAGGTTCATCAGATGTGTCTGCCATCTCCAGTCCTCACCAGGTGCAAAGGATGTGGATGCAAATACGCCTTCAATGCCAAGGTCATCCTTGTGTGCTGTCATATCTTCTACAACTGTTTTTAAAGTATCAAAGTTTTTAATATCATCCATGGAAGCTGCTTTTGCACCCGGAAGAGCGAAATATTTTTCCATAATCTCTTCATTATAGATAATACCGTAACCTTCTTCTGCAAACGGGATACCGTATACGCCGTCACCCTCTGTAATCGCAAGATCTTTATCTACCAGCATATCGTAAAATTCTGTATCTTTCAGGTCTGCACAGTACTCTTTCCAGGACTGATATCCCACCGGTCCGTTGATCTGGAATAAAGTCGGTGCATCACTTTTTGCCATTTCTGATTTCAGTGTCTGTTCATACTGATTGGATGCTGCTGTCTTTACTTTTACCGGAATGCCTGTCTCCTCGGTATATTTTGCAGCGATTGCTTCCCACTTCTCTGCGATCTCCGGTTTGAAGTTCAGGTAGTAAACAGATCCTTCTGCACTGTTTCCTGCTTTTTCATTTCCTGCTGAGGAAGCATCTCCGCCACCTGCAGAACCACAGCCTGCCAATAATCCTGTTACTGTCAATGCTGCCAGACACATTGCTAATAATTTTTTCTTTTTCATAAAAAATACCCTCTTTCCTTTTCAATATAGAATCAAGTGCGTTCCTGTTTGATAGTTATATTGTATAGAAAGAGGGTATTGTTTAATACAAAAGATTTTCAAGAATCATGTTCTTTTTCCACGATTCTGTAAAAGTGTCAAAATATGAGATTGGTTCTTCCCCGGTAATAATCTTCATAAAAGCCAGGGTTTCCATGTTTGTCATATCCTGTGGCAGCTCCCGGTAAGAA
Source organism: Bulleidia sp. (assembly GCA_963587975.1). Taxonomy (GTDB): domain Bacteria; phylum Bacillota; class Clostridia; order Lachnospirales; family Lachnospiraceae; genus Eubacterium_I. Next base: position 12,272 of record CAVAFS010000249.1, read on the forward strand.
TACGGAACATAATGTTCATTTACATAAGACACATCCGCATCTTCAATGAGGCGTACTGCCTGTATTCTGGAAGCATAGGCCGCCCAGTAACCTGCATCCTTATCTCCATCCAGGAATTTCCGGCAGCTGTCATAGTAGGCAGATTCCAGAGAGTTCATGGAGTCCATCTGACGCGGATAGTGCAGCGCCAGCCAGATATGATCTGTGGTCGTAAATACTGCATTACTGTAATCGCAGTTGGCCACCAGCGGACGGGTTGTGATATCCGCACCCCTTTTCTGGTATTCGTCAATCTCACTGCTTCCGTTATGCCGATATCTCGCATTATCAAAAAGCGCCGTCATGATTTTCATCACCACTTCCGGATGTTCATATCCTTTGCGCACGACAATATAAGGTGCTGTCTTTCCGTAAATATAAGAATTTACCTTTCCTTGTGCATCCGTGATCACATAAGGTTTCCACTCTGCCTCAGGATTTGCCTCTACCGCTTCCATCAACGGATTGTTTGGTGCCCACCACCAGCCGAAAAAAGCTCCGCAACGGTTATCCCTGATCAGTTCACCGACTTCGCCCGGTGTACGCATCATATAATCCTGATCCAGGATCCCTGCCTCATACCATCCATGAAGATATTCCAGTGCCTGTCTTGTCTCTTCTGTTAAGGAACCATATTCGTACTCACCTGCAGCGTTTTGCAGCCAGATTCCCGGATATGCATGAAATGCTGCAAAAATCGAATCTACCGAAAAATTTGCAGAACCCTTCCCATACAGTTCTGCCAGACAGGGAAGACCTATATTTCCATTTCCACTGGGATCCGCTTCCCGAAACGCCTGCACGATATGCTCCACATCCGCAAGGGTAGACGGCTCCGGCAGTCCCAGCTGCTCCCGCCAGTCTTCCCGCACCCAGAACAGATTGCATCCATAATACACCTGGGTGGATGGAAGTGCCATCAGTTTTCCCTCAATGGTAACCGATTCCAGTAATTCTTTTCCATAACTGCTGTACATGGATTTGATGGTACTGGATGTCGCATTCTGATAAGCATCTGTCAGATCTTCGATCATACCGTATTCTGTCAGTTTCTGTACTTCTTCCGCGCTGGACACCAGCATCACATCCGGCAGATTATTTTCAGCGATCATCCGCTGGATATACAGATAATAATTTTCATCTTCCGACACTTCCAAAACATCTTCATTTTGTACATTCAGCGTCTTTTTCAGATATCTTGTATACGCATTATCCTCATAAGTATCCCCCTCCGGCATACCGGAATTTCCGGAAGCAGTCATTTTTGCCAGTGTATAAGTCACCGTTTCCGGATACGGGGTCAGCGGTGTTGACTCCGCTTTTTCCCAGGATGTCTCCGTCTTTTTATCCGTTTCCTCTTCTGCCACATCACTGTTAATGTCAAATGCAGCCACGCCAAGGATCACACACAGGATTCCTGCTGCTGCCGCCTGTCCGGTTCTTCTGTTACGGCTCATTGATTTCTCCCTTCTGCACCTTTGGGAAATGTAATAACACCTCCGTACCCTTGCCCGGTCTGCTGTTGATCTGAATAGTATAGGCTTCCCCAAAACTCAGTTTCATTCTGTCATTTACATTTTTGACGCCGTAACCTACTGCATGATATTCCAGCACATGAGCCAGCGTATCCTCATCCATTCCAACACCATTATCACGGATGCTGACATAGATCAGCCCCGTCTCTTTTTCCTCCCAGATATGAAACCAGATCTGATGATCCGGATCTTCTTTGATATCCAGCCCATGCTCCAGTGCATTTTCCACAAAAGGCTGAAAAATAAGTGACGGAAGTTCGTAATCCAGCAGATTTTCATCCACCTCATAATGTACCTTAAAATCATCATCATGCATCCAGAGCTGAAGCTGCACATACGCCTGAATATTCTGTAAGGCCAGCCGCAGACTGATCCATGTTTTTCCTTTGTTTAACGTCGTTCGGTAAAACGCAGAAAGGGCAAGTGTTACCTGACTGATTTCCTCTTCCCCTGCCTCTATGGCCTTCCAGTTGATCATAGACAGAGAATTATACAAAAAGTGCGGATTGATCTGTGCCTGCAAAGCTTTCATCTCAAATCCTTTCCGGGCAATCTGTGTCTCGTAATTTTCCCGTATCAGTTCCTGAATCCGCTGCATCATATGATTGTAACTGTTGATGAGGATTCCGATTTCATCTTCCCGGTTGCTGTGAAGGTTCGCCTGAATGTTTGTTTCGTCCATGGACTGAATTTCTTCCGTCAGTTCTTCCAGCGGTCTGGATAAATATTTTGCAAATCTTCGTCCCAGCAAAATAATACACACAAGACAGGCACCAACCTGCATTGCAATAATGAGAAACGTCTTTCCGGAAAACGGACTCAGGTTGGATTTCTTTTGAAAATAAGTGACCGTCGCGTCCATCTGATTCAGATCCTGCTGTACCCACAAATAGTCCTTTTTGTTTTCCGTAAAATTCACATACATTCCATTTTTATCCGTACATTTTTTTCCGTAAAAATTCCAGATCTCATTTTGCTCTGTCTGCACATGAACCCCATAATGATCCACCGCAAGCTGATTTAAAGACTCGAACAGCGTTGGTATATCCGTGCGTACTGCCACATAACTTTCGATGCCGGAATAACTTGGAATCTTGTACAAAGAAATCAGATCCAGTGTATCTTCATCAAATACCCACTCTTTATCCCTGAGGCCTTCTCGATACCAGGATTCCCCATACAGATCCTCCAACGGACGAGTTTCATTTCCAAAAGACTGCTGAATGCCCTCAGAATAAATAGTAATGGATTCCATGATCAGATTCTGATACTGTAGCGCACTGATGGTATTGGAAACTTCCTGATACAGCTCATAACGCTGCGTCTTTTTCGCCGGATCGCATTCCAGAAAATTGATGATATCCTGATTATATACAAAATAATTCATCATCTGCTGACAGGTATACATCTGATAATCCACGATTCCGCAGGCCTGCTGCAATGCATTTGTCATATCCTTTTCCCGGTAATTTAAAACGGTATGATAAGAATTGATACCGAGGGAAATTCCAAGCACCGTAACCGGCACCATACCGACAAGGCACAGAATCGTAAGCATCTTTTTCCGGATGGAAAATTTATGAAATAACTGTTTCAGCCTGCTCATCTGTCCTTCCACCCTTTCGATACTGCTCCGGACTGCATCCGCAGTATTCCCGGAAATTTTTACAAAAATAAGATACGTTTGAGAAACCGGTCTCTTTACAGATCTGTACGATCTTCATAGAAGTATCGGAAAGCAGTTTTTTCGCCTGCTCCATCCGATAATTTCGGATAAAGCGGCTGACGGTATCCCCGGTCTCTTTCTTAAATATGTAACTGAAATATCCCGGTGACAGATAAACCAGCTCCGCTAATTTTTCTACGCTGATATCCTCACTGTAATGCTCATAAATATAACTTTTTGCCTGTGCGACTTCATTTCTGGAACCGTCATTACTTGCTGCCAGACGCTCCTCCATATTCTGGATCAGGGACTCCACCAGATCCAGCACTTCCTGCACAGACTGCATCTCATATACCTTCTGAACAGCCGCTTCCAGTTTTTTTCTGTCCTGATGCTGATGTGTAAAAAATTCCTTTACCAGATTGGAAAACAAAAACCGTGTATAGATCTGTGAATAACTGCCGAGTTCCCCCATACCGCTCTTCAGGATTCGAAAATGTTCCCACAGATGAGTCATATCATCCAGACGGATATTTTCAATCATACGATTGATGGTCTCATCCAGAAACTGCTCACTCCCGGTATCTTCAGATACCTTATCCGGCAGAAACACCCTAGTTTCCTTTTGATAAAACTTATTCTCTATCAGGATTTCAAGATTCTGATAAATCTCCGGAAGTTCACTCCGATCCGTAACCGGCTGACCAGCCGCCACATAAAAACGTTTGCCAAAAGTGTGGTTCATCCACTCTGCCAGATCGGTCGCAAAGACATTCTGATCGCAGACGCCATAAAGGACACAAAGTTCCTGATTCTGCGCCAGGTTTAAAAAAGATACTTTCTGCTTACTGTATTCTGTCAGTTTTTGAATAAAACTCTCTTCTGCTTCTTCAAAAAAGTTATCTTCACTTTCGATCAGCAGCAGACCTCTGATCTGATTCCAGTTGTCAATGTTGACCTTTCCACTAATCCGGTTAAGCAGTTCCTCATTTCCCTGGCAGAGATATCTGGAAAGAAAATAATTATCCAGAGAATCCTGATTCCACCGGCTGCGCTGTTCCTGTTCCCTGCGTTCCTCAATTTTTTTCACCAAAAGATCCAGTGTATGTTCAAACTCCGCTGGATCCACCGGTTTCAGCACATAATTCGATACCCCGGAAGCCATTGCCTTTTTCGCATATTCAAACTCGCCATATCCGGAAAAGATCACCATCTCCAGCTCCGGCTGAAGCTTATGGGCCACAGAAACCAGTTCTATTCCATCCATAAACGGCATTTTTATATCCGTCAGCATAATATCCACTGTCTGACACTGTAAAATTTCACAGGCCGCCTTTCCGTTGGCGGCCTCTAAAATCTCCATTTCTTCACTGCGCCGGTTCAGCAAAAAGCGGATTCCCTTCCGCTCCAGTTTTTCATCATCTACTACCAGAATCGTCAGCATATTTTTACTCCCCCAATTTCTATTTGATTCATTGTATCATACTTTTTCTTCTCGTGCGAGTGTGCATCGTTTGCACGAAGTGCTTTTTTGCCAGGAAATCCAACGTATTTTAAATGAAAAAATAACCCGTCAGATATTTTACTGAATATCTAACGGGTTATTTCTATGTAAAAGTATACGAATTACAGATATTTCTTTAATACGTCAACTTTATCAGTTGCTTCCCAAGGAAGATCTACGTCTGTACGTCCGAAGTGTCCGTAAGCAGCTGTTGCTTTGTAGATCGGTCTTCTTAAGTCAAGCATTTTGATGATTCCAGCCGGACGAAGGTCAAAGTTCTCACGAACGATCTCAACCAGTTTCTCATCAGAGAGTTTGCCTGTTCCGAATGTATCTAACATGATAGATGTCGGCTGTGCTACACCGATTGCGTAAGAAAGCTGGATCTCGCATTTGTCAGCCAGACCTGCTGCAACAATGTTCTTTGCAACGTAACGTGCTGCATATGCTGCAGAACGGTCTACTTTTGTGCAGTCTTTTCCGGAGAAAGCTCCGCCGCCGTGACGGGCCATTCCACCGTAAGTATCAACGATGATCTTACGTCCTGTCAGACCTGCATCACCGTGAGGTCCACCGATTACGAAACGTCCTGTCGGGTTGATAAAGAATTTTGTCTCATCATCGATCAGCTCTGCCGGAAGTACCGGATCGAATACGTATTTTTTGATATCCTCATGGATCTGCTCCTGAGTAACATCCTCATCATGCTGTGTAGAAAGAACTACAGCCTCTAATCTCTTAGGAGCACCGTTCTCATCGTACTCTACGGAAACCTGAGTTTTTCCGTCTGGTCTTAAGTAGCTTAATGTGCCGTCTTTACGAACTTTTGTAAGCTGAAGAGCCATCTTGTGAGCAAGGGAGATTGGGTACGGCATTAATTCCGGTGTCTCGTTTGTAGCGTAACCGAACATCATACCCTGATCACCAGCACCTGTATCAAGATCATCTGTCAGAGCGCCCTCTTTTGCCTCAAGTGCTTTATCAACACCCATAGCGATATCAGCGGACTGCTGATCCAGAGCAACCATAACTGCACATGTATTTCCATCGAAACCTGTCTTTGCGTCGTTGTAACCGATCTCGTTTACAGTCTGACGAACGATAGACGGGATATCAAGCTGTGCTTTTGTAGTGATCTCACCTGTTACTAATACGAAACCTGTACAAGCAGCTGTCTCGCATGCAACACGGCTCATCGGATCCTGTGCCATGCAGGCATCCAGAATTGCATCAGATACGGCATCGCAGACTTTATCCGGATGTCCCTCTGTAACTGACTCAGAAGTAAATAATAATTTTTCCATAATTATCCTCCGTTCTTTTCTCTCATTCTAATCTAATTTGAAACATGTGAACTCCCACCGTTCACTTTTATTGCAGTCATACTTTATGTATCATACATTCCGGGATAGGAAAAGTCAACCAACAGATTTCCCCGAAAATGTTGAACAAATAACAAAAAATGCAAAAAATGCGGGCAGATTTATTACTTCTGCCCGCTTCCTGTTAAAATTTTATCGATAGCTGTTCTAAGCCTGATTTCCCTAGAGTTTCAGTCTGAACTGCTGAATCTCTTTCTCAGAACTTACCTTCTGCATCATGCCGCCGATACCTCTGAATTTTTCATCAAAAGCTTCGTATCCACGCTCGATGTAGTAGATATCATCCACGATCGTGATGCCGTCTGCTGCCAGTCCGGCGATAACCAGTGCCGCACCTGCACGAAGATCCGGTGCGCTGACTCTCGCTCCTGTGTAACGCTCCACGCCATTGATGATGGCAATATTGCCTTCCACTTTAATATTCGCGCCCATCTTCTCAAGCTCATCTACATATTTGAAACGATTCTCAAAAATACTCTCTGTAATGGTACTTGTTCCTTCTGCAAGCGCAAGAACAACGCCCATCTGCGGCTGCATATCGGTCGGAAATCCCGGATACGGTAATGTAGTCACCTGTGTATGGCGTAACGGTTTGTTTGCAATGACACGAACTGCATCGTCAAACTCCTGGATCTCGCATCCAACCTCGATCAGCTTTGCACTGGTGGCTTCCAGATGCTTCGGAATGACATTTTTTACAGTCACATCACCATGCGTTGCAGCTGCCGCAAACATAAATGTACCTGCCTCGATCTGATCCGGAATAATGGAATACTCCGTCTTGTGCAGTTTTTCCACACCGGAAATACGGATCACATCCGTTCCGGCACCACGGATATTTGCTCCCATACGGTTTAAGAAGTTTGCCACGTCAACGACATGCGGCTCTTTCGCTGCATTCTCGATGGTAGTCTTGCCCTCTGCCATTGCGGCAGCCATCATAATATTGATGGTGGCTCCTACGGAAACCTTATCCATATAAATATGTGTACCACAAAGACGCTCTGCCTTTGCAGCTACCAGACCATGGTGAATGTCGATTTCTGCACCCATGGCACGGAAACCTTTCAAATGCAGATCGATCGGTCTGCTTCCGATGGCACAGCCACCCGGTAATGCAACCTCTGCATCTTTGTATTTTCCAAGTAAAGCTCCTAACAGATAGTAGGATGCACGTATTTTTCTGATGTACTCATTATCCACGCTTGTTTCGTGAATGGTTGAGCCATTGATCTTGACCGTGTGAACGTCTAAACGCTCAACTGTTGCACCAATGTTTTCAATGGCCTGAAGCATAACATTGATATCACGGACATTTGGTAAATTATCTATCGTAACGGTCTCATCCGTCATAACTGCCGCAGCAAGAATAGCCAGCGCTGCATTTTTTGCGCCGCCGATCTCTACTTCACCGACTAACGGACTCCCACCTTTAATTACATATTGATCCATCTCGCACCTCTATGTTCCTATATTTAAACACGCTATTATAACTATATCTCAAAAAATTTGTCAAGAATATTTTTCAACTTAAAACTTTTTATCTCAAAATTTTTAATCTGATCTGTAAAGTTCCTTTTATTATAGCATACCCTTCGCATATAGAAAAGAAACTTTGCTTTATATTATTCAGATTTTGCCTTTTCGGTTCCATCAAATGCTTTTAATGCCTGCAGAACCGCCTTCAATGTCTGATCCACATTCAGTTTATACTGATCAACGGTCACATCTGCATATTTTTCATACAGAACTGTGCGCTCTTTGTACAAGTCAGCCAGCGTCTGTCCCGGTTTCAACACAACGCCCCGGCCTTTCAGATTGTGCAGGCGGCGCTCCAGCGGTCTCAGGTTCTGCTTCAGATATACCACGGTTCCAATGGAACGCAGATGCTCCATTGCTTCTTTTCCATATACAACGCTTCCACCGGTGGCAATGACACTGCGGTGGGTATCGATCTGGCTGTTTACACGGTTCTCTACTTCGATAAAACCGTCTGTGCCTCTCTCGTCAATGATCTCATGCAGTAATTTTCCTTCTGCCTTCTGAATCAGCAGATCTGCATCCACAAATTCGTATCCTAATACTTTTGCCAAAACTACGCCGACGGTACTTTTACCAACACCCGGCATTCCAATCAACACTATGTTCTCTTTTTTCATCTCTCAACTAATCCTATGACCTTTATTCTGGCGGGAAACAAAGCGGACCTCATCGTCCGCTTTTCCCTTTTATCTCATTTAAAATTCAAAAATGCCTCAGTCTTATTCTGCTGCTGCACTGCCGTCGCTGCTGTCTGAGGTGGACGGTGCTGTAAATAAATTATCGAATTTTACTTTTGCCCACTCTTTGTCATCCACGTTGATGGTAACAGCATCTTTGTAACCAGCTGTCACAGTCTGGTAAACCTCATCCTGACGGTCACTGATAATGCTCTCTTTCTTCTTTGCAGTAGCATCTTCATCATACTCGCTGTCCAGGCGGATAATATAGTAGCAGTCTGTGCCCTCGATCAGACCGGACACATCACCGGCTTTCATCTCATTTGCTGCAGAGATAACTGCATCACAGAAGCCACCATCGGACTCGCTCTTCTCATCACTGCCGTAAGAATAAGTCTGAACGGTATAACCGTATTCTGACGCGGTACCGTCAAAGTCTGTCTTTGCTTTCTCTGCCGCATCGTTTGCGTCTTTCTTTACAACGGTTACCTGATCAGCAGTGTAAGTCTGCTGATTACCACTGTCATCGGTATAAGTCGTCAGACTGATTTTCACATAACTGAAGGTTTTCTGTGCAGCTTCTTCATCGGATACGTTTGTATCTGCAGTTGCACGGATCGCTTTACGCATTCTGTTCTCTACAGTCTGGAGATACAGATAACGCTCTACGTACTCCTGTGTAGCACCAACTTCTTTGATCGCTACCTTGGAATTATCAGACATAAACTGCTCGGCTGCTTTCTTGATAGCTGCCTGATCCTCGTCCGTGATCTCCACACCGTAATCTGCCATATGCTGTTCTAACAGACACTGTGTCTCGATCTCTTCCAGCACATTTTCCTTTACGGATTCCTGCATATTTTTTCCATCCTGTGCATAGGAATCGTTGGTCCAGTAGTCCTCACCATAATATGCCACAAAAATATTGTCATAATTTGCCTGCTGAATACGTGCCGCAAAGTTTGCATATCCCATGCTCACCTCAATCGGATCTGCGGAATCACTTTCCATTGTGATCACATTGGCCTCTTTCTTGATTCCACATCCCCCCAGTGTCATAGAACCGATCATCGCACTCATTAAAATAATTGCTGCAAATTTTTTAAACTTCATGGTTGCCTCCATCTATCATCATCCGTGTATGCAAAAAAGCAAACTACACGGACTGTAGCTTTCTTATATAAATTTCTTATTCACCGCTTACAAAGTCGGGAGAAATCTCACATCTGAGTATACCGTAGTTTTACAGGCTCTGCAAGTCCGTTTTACACCGGAAACCTGTGAATTTCGCTTATTTCTCAGCTTTCCAGCAGCATCTCCCGGCAATCATCCAGTACGGTCCGGATCACAGTCAACGTATCCGGGCTGTTTTTCTGCTTCCGATAATACAGACACGGTTCCTTTTTGTCCGGGATAAACGACAGGAGTGGTTTATTTTTATCCAACAGTAGTGGAAGATTTGCAACATTAAGCTTTGCACGTTCAAACATACGGAAGGTAATGCCTGCCGCATCTTCCTTGATTTCCACCAGGTAAACCTGATGCGCATCCGCTTTGATCTGCGCCACGGTCAGAAGATTCTGTACCGGACGGGACGGCTCGCCAAAACGGTCGATCAGCTCATCCAGCATCTCGTCCTTCTCTTCCTCATTTTCAATGGCCGCAATCCGTTTATAAATATCCAGTTTCTGGTACTCGTTGGCAATGTAGCTGTTTGGAATGTAGGCATCCAGCTCGATGTCGATGGATGTCTCAAAGGATTCCTCCACCACTTCCCCTTTCGCACTCTTTACCGCTTCATTCAGCATTTTACAGTACAGATCATAACCAACGGCTTCCATGTGTCCGTGCTGCTGCTCCCCCAGCAGGTTTCCGGCTCCACGGATCTCCAGATCTTTCATGGCGATCTTGAATCCACTTCCCAGATCCGAAAACTCCCGGATCGCGGACAGACGTTTCTCCGCCACTTCCTTCAGCATTTTGTTTCTGCGGTACATTAAAAATGCATACGCCGTCCGATTGGAACGACCGATACGTCCACGCAGCTGATACAGCTGGGAAAGTCCCAGATTGTCCGCATCATGAATGATCATGGTATTGACGTTTCCGATATCCAGTCCTGTCTCAATAATAGTTGTGGATACAAGCACGTCCACATCCCCATTGATAAAGCCGTACATAACGCGCTCCAGCTCCCGCTCACTCATCTGTCCATGGGCGTAAGCCACTTCCGCATCCGGCACAAGTTCCGAAATCTTTGCCGCCACCTCTGCGATCTGGTTGACACGATTGTATACATAATAAACCTGACCATCCCTTGCCATCTCTCGCTCGATGGCTTCGCGGATCATTTCCTCATCGTATTCCATAACGTATGTCTGAATCGGCATACGGTCATGCGGCGGTTCTTCCAGCACACTCATATCACGGATTCCGATCAGGCTCATGTGCAGGGTTCGCGGGATCGGTGTGGCCGTCAGTGTCAGCACATCCACATCCTTTTTCATCTGCTTGATTTTTTCTTTATGAGTTACACCAAAACGCTGCTCCTCATCAATGATCAGAAGTCCCAGGTCTTTGCATTCCACATCTTTGGAAAGTACCCGGTGCGTACCGATCACGATATCCACCAGACCTTTTTTCAGCCCCTCAATGGCCTGCTTCTGCTGTTTCGGTGTACGGAACCGGCAAAGCAGCTCCACATTCACCGGAAATTCTTTCATACGCTGCGCAAAGGTATTGTAATGCTGCTGCGCCAGAATCGTCGTCGGGACGAGGTAAATGACCTGTTTTCCTTCCTGTACTGCTTTGAATGCCGCACGGATAGCCACTTCCGTCTTTCCAAATCCAACGTCTCCGCAGATCAGACGATCCATGATCTTTTTGCTCTGCATGTCCGCCTTGGTGGCTTCAATGGCCAGACGCTGATCCTCGGTCTCATCATATGGAAACATCTCTTCAAATTCCCGCTGCCATACCGTATCCGGTCCGTACTCAAAACCTTCTTTGCTCTGGCGCACCGCATAAAGCTCCACCAGTTCCTGGGCCACTTCCCTCACGGCTTTCTGTACCCGGTGACGGGTCTTCGTCCATTCCTGGCCGCCAAGCCGGTTCAGTTTCGGTTTTTTCGCATCGGAACCGGCATATTTCTGGATCAGCTCCAGCTGAGTGGCAAGCACATACAGATTGCCGCCTTTGTCGTACTCGATCTTCATGTAATCCCGCATGTTCTTGTCGACTTCAATCTTCTCGATGCCTCGAAAAATACCCAGGCCATGGTTCTCATGCACCACGTAGTCTCCCGGTTTCAATTCGGAAAAACTCTGGATCCGCTCGCCCTCATAAATTTTCTTCTTTTTCCGTTTTTTCTTTTCTGCGCCGAAAATATCCGTCTCCGTCAACACGACAAACTTAATGTCCGGATATTCAAATCCACGTTTCAACTTGCCATACAGCACAAGCACCTCGCCTGGCTGTACCTGCCGGTCGGTATCCTCCGTAAAAAATGCATTCAGTTCTTCCTGCCGCAGATCATCCGCCATACGCTCCGCACGAGTGCGGGAACTGCAAAGCAGGATCACCCGGTACTGACGCTTTTTATAATTATGAAGATCTTTGGACAGCAGTTCAAAACTGCTGTTGTATGCGTTTACGGAATGCACCTGCACGAAAAAGCTCTGAGACGGTGTCAGTCCATCCGCCCGCAGTTCCATGGCAGAGATCAGAATACATCCCATCCGCTGCATCTCGGCCGTCACTGCCTCATGGGGATACAAAATATCCGCCTGCCCCGGCAGGATATATCCTTTTTCCAGTCGCTGCTGCATGCTGTCGGAGAATTCCTTTTCCACTGCTCCTGCTTTTTCCAGACAACGGGCCGGTTCATCCACAAAGATCAGCAGCTTCTGTTCCTTCCGATCCGCGCAGCGGTCCGCAAACTCCAGAAAGCTCACCGTATCCTCGTAAAAATACGTCAGATAGCTTTCTGCCGCACGGACGCTGCCAAACTCTTCCACCTGCTCCCGCACAAGCTCCACCGCCTCTTCCAGCCGGTGAGACTCCTCCGTCCGCATGTCCTTTCGGTATTGCTTCGCAATCCGCTCTCCCTCTTCCTGAATCCGTTTCATTCCGGCTTCCTGCTGATTTTTTGTCAAAATTAGCTCCGCCGCCGGATAAATCGTGACTTCATCCAGAGAATCTACCGACCGCTGGCTGTCGGGATCAAAGGTGCGGATCGAGTCGATCTCGTCACCCCACAATTCAATACGGTAAGGTAATTCCTCCGTCAGCGCGTAGATATCCACAATGCCGCCACGCACCGCAAACTGTCCCGGCGCATCCACCTGATACACGCTCTCGTAGCCCATTCCAACCAGATGCTGTCGCAGTTTTTCCAGATCTATCGTATCCTCACTTTTCAGTTTCAATAAAAAACCCCGGAACACTTCCGGGCGGACCAGACGGTCCATCAGCGCATCAAAGGTTGTGATGATCGCCGCGTCTTCCTCTTCCACCAGCGTCCGATAGGCGCGGATGCGCTCCTGGGTCAGGGCGTTTCCACGGATATCCGACTGATAAAACAGAATATCTTTTGCCGGAAAATATACCGCTTTCCGATCAAAATAACGATAAGCCTCCAGCAGTTCCCTTGCCTTCTGTTCATTAAAAGTAACAATAACACGAAGTCCTTTTCCATTGTTGATGCCGTACATCATATGCGGCTTCTGGGCGTCCGTACAGCCGGTGGCGGAGACCACGGTTCCGCTTTTCTTTGCATAGCGCTCCAGTTCTTCAAAGCTGTTCAGTTCATGTAACGGACATGCAAAAGCATCCATGTCATCACTCCTTCCAATTTTCTGTATCAATCTATTTCCTGTTCACAGCATTTATCTCGATCTACATAAAACTTCTATTTCTTTCCAACTTCAAATACAATCGAACACATCAGACTTTCTTCCGGTTATACTGATTCATCGCCTCATCGGTTCTGTCCTGAACCATCAGGCTCACGGCATCCACCGCATCTTTTACAGCGCCCTCAAATTTTTCCCGGTCTTCCGGTAAAAATCTGCCGAGCACATGATCCGCCAGATCCCAGCCCGCCGGCTTCTCGCCCACACCGACTTTGACCCGTTCAAACTGATCCGTTCCGGTTTTCGCAATGATATCCTTGATGCCATTATGTCCACCTGCGCTGCCTTTCTTGCGGATACGCAGATTTCCCGGTGCCAGACTGATATCGTCAAATACAACGATCAGTTCTTCTGTCGGATCCAGTTTATAAAAGTTCACCAGGGCACTGACACTGTCACCACTTAAGTTCATATAGGTCTGTGGTTTCACAAGCATCACTTTCTGTCCCTCGATATATCCCGTTCCGCAGAACGCATTTCCTTTCCGTAGATTCATCTCAATTCCATATTTATCAGCGATCGCGTCAATGACATCAAACCCTGCGTTGTGGCGGGTTTTTTCATATTTTGCGGTCGGGTTTCCAAGTCCTACGATCAAAAACATCGTTATCGTTCCTCCTGTAATCATAATATACTTTCTCACATATAAAATCAGAAAGCTTCTTTTTCCTCTATATTATCTCAACAGCTTAAATAAAACCCGGAAAATTCTTTACACTCATTCGAATTTCCTGATTTAACATGAATTTGCTCTGATTTTCCCCGATTAAAAAAGGAGCCTCCTGCAATGCAGGATTCTCCTTTTTTGTGCAGTTGTGGATAGTATACCACAATTATTTATGCTTCTGCAATTTCTTCACGATATTTTTGCATGATCAGTTCCTGAATCTGCTTTCTCGTATCGGAATTGATCGGGTGTGCTACATCTCTGTATTCCCCTTCTGCGTTCTTCCGGCTTGGCATCGCAATGAATTCGCCCTTCTCTCCTTCAATGATCTTGATGTCATGCACGGCAAATTCATTATCAATCGTAATCGATACAACAGCCTTCATTTTTCCTTCTTTGTCAATTTTTCGAATTCTCACATCTGTAATATTCATACTCTTTTCTTCCCCTGTGTTTCTTACTTTCTTCACAGCAGGTCGGTTCGTATGCTAAGCTGTCACATCAATGTCGGTCCTTTCCGTTCTGCTATCTATGGCGTATTACATGATGTAACGCTCATTGTGTCCTCGCACAATTTTTACCTCATCTTCGCCGCATAAGTATGTATTTGCGCAAATCGTATCACGGCTCTCCACGATACAATTTTCAATATGCGTATTATCACCGATGTAAACATCATTCAAAATAATTGAATTTTTAATTACGCAGTTCTTTCCAACAAATACCTGTTTGAACAGTACAGAATTCTCTACTGTTCCATTTATAATACATCCGCTCGCAATCAGGCTGTTGCGGACTTCTGCTCCCACGTTATATTTTGCCGGAGCAAGGTCATCCACCTTGGAATATACATACGGTTCCTGGTGGAAGAAATGATTTCGGATCTCCGGTTTCAGGAAATCCATATTGGTCTGATAATAAGACTCTACACTGGCGATATTACTCCAGTAGTTGTCCAGTTTGTATCCATAAATCTGTTTGAGATTTTTATAACGGATCAGGATATCGGTTACAAAATCAAACCGATGCTCTTCCATGCTCTTCTCCAGCATCTCAATGAGCTGTCTTCTGCGCAGTACATAGATACCGGTAGAGATCGTATGGGACTGTGCTACCATCGGTTTCTCCTCGAAATCAACGATTCTGGATTCCTCATTCATCTGTACCACACCGAAACGGCTGACATCCTCTGTCGCCGGAACATCCTTGCACACGATGGTAATATCTGCTTTTTTCTGGATATGATAATCAAGTACTTTATTATAATCCAGTTTGTATACACAATCGCCGCCGGCCACGATGACATACGGCTCATGGCTTCGTTTCAGGAAGTCAATATTCTGAGCCAGGGCATCTGCAGTTCCACGATACCAGTTACCGTTATCCGCTGTAATGGTAGGTGTAAAGATATAAAGTCCACCCTGTTTTCTTCCGAAATCCCACCATTTTGAGGAATTCAGATGTTCATTTAAGGAGCGGGAATTGTACTGTGTCAGTACTGCCACACGCTGAATGTGTGAATTGCTCATATTGCTCAGAGCAAAGTCGATGGCACGGTATCCGCCGCCGATCGGCATAGCCGCAATGGCCCGCTTATCGGAAAGCTCTCTCATTCTGTAATTATTACCACCTGCTAAAATAATACCTAATGCTTTCATTATTTGCCACCTGCCTTAACAATATATTCCCCGCTGTCAAGAACTCCATCCGGATAGTCTTCCGGTGTTGTCACACCAGCAATTGCTGTATTTTTACCAATCTTTACATTTGGCGGAATCACGGATTTCTCTCCGATGGTTACAAGGCCAAACGCATAAACGCTTTCTTTTAACTTGTTCGGTTTCTCTTCGCCGATACCAAGTCCAGCGCCGTCGCCAACCACGCAGTCCTCTGCAATGATTGCCTTGTCGATCACGACATTTTCTCCGATGGTTACGCCTTCCATAATAATAGAGTCGCGGACAATGCTTCCTTTTCCGATGGTTACATTTGCTCCGATCACACATCCATGCACTTCACCGTAAACCTCAGTGCCCTCGCCGATGATACTCTTGTCCACTTTTGCGTCAGCCGCAATATACTGCGGAGCAAGTACATCACTCTTCGTATAGATCTTCCAGTATTCCTCATACAGGTTAAATTCCGGAATCAGGTCGATCAGCTCCATATTTGCTTCCCAGTAAGAACCTAAAGTTCCTACATCTTTCCAGTATCCGTTGTACTCGTAGGCAAAAATACGCTCACCTTTGTCGAAGCAATACGGAATTACATGCATACCGAAATCACAGTTCTCTACATCCTCATTGGCGATCAGGGCTTCTTTTAACGCTTTCCAGCTGAAAATATAGATACCCATGGATGCAAGGTTGCTCTTCGGCTCTGCCGGTTTCTCCTGGAATTCACGGATTCTGTGCTCCTCATCTGCCACGACGATACCGAAACGGCTGGCCTCTTCCATCGGAACTGGCATAACTGCAATGGTAACATCTGCGTGATTCTGCTTATGGAAATCAAGCATCACTTCATAATCCATCTTGTAAATATGATCACCGGACAGGATCAGGACATATTCCGGATCATAACTGTCTATGTACTTCATATTCTGGTAAATCGCATTCGCCGTACCGGAATACCATTCACTTCCGCCGCTCTTCTCATACGGCTGAAGAATCGTAACACCACCATTATTACGATCCAGATCCCACGGAATACCAATACCGATATGCGTATTCAGCCGAAGTGGCTGATACTGTGTCAGAACACCTACAGTATCGATTCCGGAATTAATACAGTTACTGAGCGGAAAATCGATAATACGATATTTGCCTCCGAATGCAACAGCCGGTTTTGCAACATTTGCGGTCAATACGCCAAGTCGGCTTCCCTGTCCGCCGGCCAGAAGCATTGCAATCATTTCCTTTCGAATCATGTAAATCACCTCTTGTCAATAACGGCAAAATATTTTGTGAGTCAAACCGTTATCTATAAATTAAATTTGATAGCAAAATTATAACATATTTTTCCGAATGTGTGCACTATATTTCACAATTTTCCCAAAAATTATAGGGATTTTTCGACATTTTTCACAACGCTTGGTCTGACCACTATTTCCCCCGGAAGCACAACTTTTCCCTGCCGTGACATTGCCAAGTTTTCCACAATGGAGTATAATGTGCTAAAGTAATAAGGAAGAAAAAAGATTCAAATATACAGGTGGTAAATTATTATGTACAAAATCGATTTTGAAAAACCAATTCACATTCATTTTATAGGTATCGGCGGTATCAGCATGAGCGGTCTTGCCGAGATTTTATTAAAGGAAGGATTTACCGTATCCGGTTCTGACAACAAGGCATCCGCCCTGACCGAACAGCTGGAAAAAAATGGCGCAACCATCTACATCGGACAGCGTGCAGCCAATATCCAGCCAGGCATTGAGCTTGTGGTTTATACCGCAGCCATCCATCCGGGCAACGCCGAGTGGAAAGCAGCCCATGATGCCGGAATTCCGATGCTGACCCGCGCAGAATTTCTCGGACAGCTTATGGACAACTATGCAAAATCCATCGCTGTCAGTGGAACCCACGGGAAAACGACTACAACATCCATGATCTCACACGTTCTTCTGGCTGCAAAAAGCGATCCGACCATTTCCGTGGGCGGTATGCTGGATGCCATCGGTGGAAATATCCGTGTCGGAGGATCCGATGTATTTCTGACAGAAGCCTGTGAATACACAAACAGTTTCCTGAACTTCCATCCGCGATACAGTATCATCCTGAATATTGAAGAAGATCATCTGGACTTTTTCAAAGATATTAACGACATCCGGAATTCTTTCCATAAATTTGCACAGAACACAGCCGCTGACGGCGTGCTGATCCTGAACGCTGCTATTGATCATCCGGAAGAAATTACCGCAGACTTAAAGGAACGTGTCGTTACTTTCGGTCTGACAGAGGACGCAGATTATACCGCAACCGATATTTCTTATAATGAAGCTGCATGTGCATCCTTTACCTTCAACGTACACGGCGAAGCGACCGGACACGTATCCTTAAACGTTCCGGGTAAACATAACATTGCAAATGCCCTGGCTGCCATTGCCTTTGCCACAGAAGCAGGCATCGACAACGACACCATCATCCGTGGATTACAGGCCTTTGGCGGAACAGCCAGACGATTCGAATACAAAGGAAAACTCGGCGGCATCACCATCATTGATGATTACGCCCATCATCCGACAGAGATTGCGGCTACTTTAACTGCTGCCCGCAATTACCCGCATGACCGGATTATCTGCATTTTCCAGCCGCATACTTACACACGTACAAAAGCCTTCTGGAATCAGTTTTCCGATGCACTTTCCCTGGCAGATGTTGTTGTGCTGGCAGATGTCTACGCAGCCCGTGAAACAGACACCCTTGGTATCCATATGGAAGATCTGGCAGACGATATCCGCAAAAAAGGCACCGAGAGTTACTTTTTCCCGTCCTTTGATGCCATTGAAAATTACCTGCTGGAGACATGTACCGACAACGACCTGTTGATAACTATGGGCGCCGGCGATATTTATCAGGTGGGTGAGCATCTTCTCGGAAAACGCTAGGGCCTCCTGTTTCCTGAATAAATTTCAAGTACATGTAATACCCGCGTACAGTTCCAAGCAGCGTACGCCAACATATTTTCTCAGATAATTGAAGTAAAATGTTATGTTATCCACATTGCAGCATTCTTCCGGAAGACTGTGATGTGGATATCTTTTTCTTCTCTTTTTGAGGGCAATATGATATACTTCAAGGCGAAAGAGAGAGTGCAATTATGGCAAAAATCACGTTATACAATGACGCATCGGCATCCGCTACTTTCGTGCCGAATATTTTTATTGACCAATACATGACACAGGCAAACGGCGAGTACGTCAAGATCTATCTTTACCTGCTCCGCTGTATGAATCAGACCGATTCTGATTTTTCCCTCTCCCGGCTGGCCGATCATTTCGACTGCACCGAGAGAGATATTTTGCGTGCCTTAAAATACTGGGAAAAGCTGCGGCTGTTCCGCCTGGATTTTGATGACAGCCAGAATCTGGCTGGGATTCATCTGCTCTCAGATGCTTATCTCCCTTCTCAGGGAAATGGCAGACAATCTGCAGCGCAGACGGAAAATAACGGCAATGTTTCCCAAAACAGACCTGGTTATTCTGAGGCAGTTTTCCAAGCATCTGCTTCTACGGCTTCTGATCAGGCATCCGCAGGAAGCAGTACGAAACCAGCCAGCGTCACAGACCAGTTTATCCGTTCCGCCAGTCCCAAAAAGCAGGTGCAGTATTCTGTCAACGACATGATGGAGTTCAGCAAACGTCAGGGCGTTCGCGAACTGATCTTTATCACCGAAAAATATCTTGGACGAACCCTGAACCAGACCGATCTGAACATGATTTTTTACTGGTATGATGAATTGCAGCTTTCCACAGAACTTATTGAATATTTAATAGAAGACAGTGTCTCAAAAGGGCACACAAGCCTTCATTATATGCAAAAAATAGCGGAAGATTTCGCAGAGCGAAAGATTCACACAGTTTCGGAAGCCAAAGAAGTGCTGAGTCAGGACAGCATCCTGTACCACACCGTCATGAAAGCCTTCGGCATCCGCGGCCGCAATCTGGTGCCTTCCGAGACCGCTTTTTTGAAGCAGTGGAGCCTGCAGAAAGGATTTTCCACGGAACTGATCGAGGAGGCCTGCAACCGCACCATCCGCGCCATTCACGAAGCAAGCTTCGGATATGCCAACTCTATTCTGGAAAAATGGCATATGAATGGCGTCCGCACGATGGAGGATGTACGCAAAGCAGACGAGGCTTATCAGCAGAATCAGAAAGGCCGTTCCGAACGGTCAAATCCGGCTTCTGCTTCCCAGAGCCAGTTCACGAACTTCAAACAGCGGGAAAATAACTACAACGATCTGCAGCAGCAGCTTTTGAAAAAATCACTGCAGCAGACACCAACCTCGAACTCATAATGTAATCAGGAGGATATTATGCCACTTACCAATACACAATACGATCAGATCATGCGCGGCTATCAGGACCGACAGTTAGAACGCCAGCGTCTGATCGACACACGCCGGGAAGAGATTGCCGCAACAATCCCGGAAATCGCAAAACTGGATGCCGACATTGCATCCTTAAGTGTCAAACGTGCCCGGCAACTGTTGGACGGTGATGCATCCGCACTGGAAGACCTGCACGAACAGATTCAGGCTCTCTCCCTGCAGAAACAGCAGCTTTTGCAGACCCATGGTTACCCGGCAGACTATTTTCAGCCGCCGTACACCTGCCCGGACTGTCAGGACACCGGATACATCGGCCATGAGCGCTGCCACTGCCTGAAGCAGGCAGCCATCGACCTTGTATACACCCAGTCCAATCTGAAGGGCATTCTGGAACAGGAAAATTTTGCTTCTTTTTCCATGGATTACTACGATAACGATATTTACGACGAAAACACACGGATTTCTTCCTATGAGGCTGCGCAGAACGCGCTGCTGCAGTGCCGCCGTTTTGTAGACACCTTCGACAGCAGTTTTGAAAACCTGCTTCTTTTTGGCGACACCGGCGTAGGAAAAACATTTCTGTCCAACTGCGTAGCCAAAGAGCTCCTGGACACCGGACATTCCGTAATCTATTTTTCCGCGCATCATCTGTTTGACCTTCTGGCACAGAAGACCTTTACCAAAGATCCGCAGGCAGCGGAGAGCTATCGCAATATTTTTGACTGTGATCTGCTGATTATTGATGACCTTGGCACAGAGCTGTCGAACCATTTCACAACTTCCCAGTTTTTTGTATGCCTGAATGAGCGGATCCGCAAGGAGAAATCCACACTGATCTCCACGAACCTGCAGCTGTTTGACATCGCGACGATTTATTCGGAACGAATCTTCTCCCGGATCTCCAACAGCTTCACAATTTTGCATTTATTCGGCAAAGACATCCGTATCTGCAAAAAACTTGCCGAAAAATAAGGTTTTTTTTTCAGTTAAACTGGTTAATTCTCTGTATCGGAAGAAATCCCTTGTCACAGGTGGGGATTCAGTGCTATAATGCCATCGTATTTATAAACAAACGAAAAGATTTGATGGAGGAACTTTTCTAATGCATAACGACCAGAGAAACTTAGAAACAATCCCGGCTGGTACTCTCGGAATCATTCCACTTGAAAGCATCAGCGAGATCGGTGAAAAGGTAGACAAATACCTTGTAAAATGGAGATGTGTCCGCGAGCATGAGCACGAGGATGACATTGCTTTCCAGGGATATCTTCGCGATTCCTATATTCTTAAGGCATCCTGCCCGCGTTTCGGTAGCGGTGAAGCAAAAGGTATCATTAACGAATCTGTACGCGGATATGACCTTTATATCATGACAGATGTTACAAACTATTCCCTGACATACAAACTCTGTGGACATGAAAACCATATGTCACCGGATGATCACTATCAGGATCTGAAACGTATGATTGCAGCAGCCAACGGTAAAGCAAGAAGAATCACCGTTATCATGCCGTTCCTGTATGAGAGCCGTCAGCACAGACGTACCGCAAGAGAGTCTATGGACTGCGCAATGGCACTTCAGGAGCTGATCAGCATGGGGGTTGACAATATCATCACCTTCGATGCACATGATCCTCGTGTACAGAACGCAATTCCGCTTCACGGATTTGATACCGTTCAGCCGGCTTACCAGTTCGTAAAAGGTATCCTGAACAACGTAGATGACCTTAAAATCGACAATGACCATCTGATGATCATCAGCCCGGATGAGGGTGCTACAAGCCGTGCCGTATTCCTTGCCAGCGTACTTGGCGTAGACATGGGTATGTTCTACAAACGTCGTGATTACAGCCACATCGTAGACGGTACAAACCCGATCGTCGCTCACGAGTTCCTTGGTTCTTCTCTGGACGGCAAAGATGTATGGGTTGTTGATGACATGATCTCTTCCGGCGGAAGTATGATCGATGTTGCCCGCGAGTTGAAGAAACGTAACGCAGGCAGAATCTTCGTAATTGCTACATTTGGTCTGTTCACAAACGGTCTTGAGAAATTCGACAAAGCTGTAGAGGAAGGCCTGATCTACAAAGTGGTTACAACAAACCTTGCATATCAGACACCGGAGCTCTTAAGCAGAGATTACTACATCAGCTGCGACATGAGCAAATACATTGCATACATCATCGATACTTTAAATCATGATGCATCCATCAGTGATCTGCTTGATCCATATCAGAGAATCCAGACACTGGTTGCAACATACAAAGGTGAGATTCCTGCAGACGAGGAGTAAGTTTCCAATCGTGACATACAAAGAGCGTCAGCTGATCAAATCAGTCCGGCGCTCTTTTTTAGTCAAAAGAATATTCGCATTTGAATCAAAAGACTTTCTCAATTTAGTTAAAAAAGAAGCATCGGATTTCCGGTGCTTCTTTTGAATCATTATACTATAAAGTTACCTGTTGATTAGTTATTAGTTACATACAGAGCAAAAATTTCTCCATAGCGTTCAGTGCTTCTGTCTCATCTGCACCTTCTGCCTCAATCTCAACCT
>CAVAFS010000250.1:0-4136 GCA_963587975.1 Bulleidia sp.
GGAGGTACCGACGCTGATCTGTTTTAATAAAGAAGATCTGGCCTCGGAGGCAGAAATTCAGGAGCTGCGAGATGCCTATGAAACAAGCGGATATCCATTGTTCTTTCTGAGTGCAAAGGAAGAAGAAGGAATCGTGCCGCTGCGGGAAGCACTGCAGGGAAAGACAACAACCGTTGCCGGACCGTCAGGTGTCGGAAAATCCACACTGATCAATCTGCTGGCGCCAGACGTACAGATGGAGACCGGAGCCATCAGTGAGAAGATTCAGCGAGGCAAACATACGACCCGTCATTCTCAGTTGATCATGCTGGATGAGGAAACTTATATTTTTGATACGCCGGGATTCAGTTCCCTGGCTTCTGATTTTTTTGAAAAAGAGACACTGGGAACCTTATTTCCGGAGTTTGTAGAGTATGAACAGAACTGCCGTTTTACCGGATGCAGCCATATCGGTGAGCCGGACTGCGGCGTGAAAGAAGCGCTGGCGGAGGGGAAAATAAGCCAGAGCCGATACAATAATTACGTACAGATTTATAATGAATTAAAAGATAAAAGAAAATATTAACCATGGTTAATGATTATCAGCGATTTGTAGATTCGTGTGTCCTGTTTGGGAGAATTTGGTATAACGAATCTGGATTGCTGAAAAAGAAAAGGAGTATAAAAAATGAATTGTTTATCACCGTCACTGCTTGCATCTGATTTTTCGATTCTTGGTGAGCAGGTAAAAATGCTGGATGAGGCAGGTGCACAGTATGTGCATATCGATGTTATGGATGGAAGTTTTGTACCGAGTATTTCCTTCGGACTTCCGGTTATCAAATCCATTCGAAAATGTTCTGACCGTATCTTTGATGTACATCTGATGATCGATGAGCCGGTGCGCTATATCGATGAGTTTGTAGAAGCCGGTGCAGATCTGATCACTGTACACGCAGAGGCCTGCAAACATCTGGATCGTACCATTCATGCCATCAAAGACCGTGGGGTGCTGGCAGGTGTGGCACTGAACCCGGCGACTCCGCTTTCCGTGTTGGATTACATTTTACCGGAGTGCGATATGGTACTGCTGATGAGCGTTAATCCGGGATTTGGCGGACAGAAATACATTCCGTATACGACACAGAAAATCCGTGATCTGAAAAAAATGATGGAAGAGAAGCACTGTCAGGCTGACATCGAGGTCGATGGTGGTGTGTCACTGAAAAATGTGCAGGAAGTGCTGGATGCCGGTGCGAATATTATCGTGGCTGGAACGGCTGTGTTTAAAGGGGACATCAAAGAAAATGTGGAAGCATTTCTTGATATTATGGAGCAATAAAACGTAAGTTTGTGAGGCCGTTTCTACTTTGCTTAGCAACGGTTAATATAAGTTTTGAATTCCCAGAGTATGAGCAACGGCCAATATAAGTTATACGTTCATATCTATAAGTGTTGGATAATTCGGACGTTAAATATATTGATTAAAGTTGAGGTGAGTAGAGTGAATACATTGATCGTAACTGGGGGAACGATAGATTGTGAGTTTTCTTGTGAGTATATAGAAGAAAGAGACTGGGAGTATATTATCTGTGCAGATGCTGGGATGAAGTTTTGCCATGAAGCAGGAATTACACCGAATTTGATTTTGGGCGATTTTGACTCGGTAGATGAAGAGTCGTATGAGTATTTCAAGAAAGTTTGTCCGGAACGGATGGAGCAATTCCCGACACATAAGGATGAGACGGATACAGAGCTGGCGTTACTTCGTGCCATTGAGGCCGGGGCGGATGCGATTACGATGATCGGTGCTACCGGAACCCGGTTGGATCATGTCATGGGAAATATCCAGATGTTGAAACTTGCCTTGGACAAGCATGTATCCTGTCAGATCGTAGATGCCCATAACCGGATTCGTATGGTTCAGGGGGAAGCTACATTACAAAAAGCAGATCAGTTTGGAAAGTATGTTTCTCTGCTTCCGTTTACACCGGAAGTGACCGGTATTACATTAAAAGGATTTGCTTACGAAGTGGAAGATTTTACGCTGATCAGTGGAATTGCCAGAGGTGTGAGCAATGAACTTGAGGCAGAGACCGCCACGATTACCTGTAAGGATGGTATTTTACTTGTAATTGAATCGAGAGATTAAGTATAAAAATCCGTGAGTGATGTTGGCACTCACGGATTTTGTGTTACTGATTATCAGACTGAATCAACTCCACAATATACTGCACGCATCGATCAATGCCAAGTACACTGGTGTTCAGGCACATGCAGTGATTTCCAGGATCGCCCCATTTTCGGTCCGTGTAATATTCGTAATGAAGCCGTCTCTTTTTGTCCATGCCACGGTTCATTGCAAGCGCCTCTTTTTCCGGTAAGTTGAAAAGCTGCTGGGTGCGGGAGATTTTTTCAGGCTCATTTCCATATACAAAGATATGATAAGTATCCGGCCGATCCTTCAAAATGTAGTCGGCGCAGCGTCCAATGATGACGCAGGATCCTTTTTCTGCCAGATCACGAATGACCTGTGTCTGTGCGGCATAGACCTGATCGGAAAGAGAGCTTCCGGTGTGGTCACGGCCAACAAATGCATAGGCAAACATATTTTTGGAAGGTGCATATTCGGACTGTTCCTTTACAAAATCTTCTGAAAATCCGGTTTTTTCTGCAATGTGCTGAATGATGTCCTTGTCATAAAAAGGAATGTTCATTTTTTCAGCAATTTTTTCCCCAATAACGTGACCGCCGCTGCCGAATTCACGACTGATCGTAATGATTGTATTTTTCATAGTCATACCTTCTTTCCTATAATGCAAACACTGTATTTACCCATCTATATTATAACATATAAGGGCGGGATAAGGTAACATACAGATTGGAAAATGTGTTCATTATAGAAATAAAAAATCATGATAAATGAATTGTGAACGCATACGTTCATAAGTGAATGTGACACATTGGATAAATTGAAATTTACTGAAGAAATAAACGTCTCCTTTGGTTGACGATAAAGCTCTGGTGGCATATAATACTAGATATGTAAAGGAGTAGCAGAAACATGAGTAAAATTATTTTGACAGGTGATCGCCCGACAGGCCGTCTTCATGTCGGACATTACGTGGGATCATTGAAAGAAAGAGTTCGTCTGCAGAATTCCGGACTGTATGACGAAGTTTATATTATGATAGCAGATGCACAGGCATTGACTGATAACGCAGAGCATCCGGAGAAAGTTCGTCAGAACATCATTCAGGTTGCACTGGATTATCTGGCTTGCGGTATTGACCCGGAGAAAGCAACGATCTTTATTCAGTCCATGGTACCGGAACTGACAGAGCTGACCTTTTATTACATGAACCTGGTAACCGTATCCAGAGTGCAGAGAAACCCTACCGTAAAAGCTGAGATTCAGCAGAAAAACTTCGAATCCAGTATTCCGGTTGGTTTCTTCTGTTATCCGATCAGCCAGGCAGCAGATATTACCGCTTTCCGTGCAACAACCGTTCCGGCTGGCGAGGATCAGATGCCAATGATCGAGCAGTGTAAAGAAATCGTTCATAAATTCAACAGCGTATATGGTGAGACACTGACAGAGCCGGAGATTGTACTTCCGACCAATCAGGCCTGCTTACGTCTGCCGGGTATCGATGGTAAGGCAAAAATGAGTAAATCTCTTGGAAACTGCATTTACCTGTCCGATGAACCGGAAGATATCAAGAAAAAAGTAATGTCCATGTTCACAGATCCGAATCATCTGAGAGTAGAAGATCCGGGACGTGTGGATGGAAACCCGGTATTCATTTATCTGGATGCATTCAGCAAACCGGAGCATTTTGCAGAGTACCTGCCGGATTATCAGAATCTGGACGAGCTGAAAGCACACTACACCCGCGGTGGTCTCGGTGATGTGAAAGTAAAGAAGTTCCTGAATAACGTACTTCAGGAAGAACTGGCCCCAATTCGTGAGAGACGTAAAATGTGGGAGCAGCGTATTCCGGATGTATATGATATCCTGAAAAAAGGAACAGAGGTTGCTGAGAAGAAAGCAGCGGCGACATTGAATGATGTACGTGCAGCAATGCAGATTAATTATTTTGATTAATAATAAGTGAAAACAAAACCCGCAGGGGAAATGGTTTGTTGCCATTTTC
>CAVAFS010000251.1:0-7432 GCA_963587975.1 Bulleidia sp.
CATTTATGTACTTTGGCTGGCAGCCGTTTTTGGAGGAATTGCCAGTGCTTTTTGCAAATCAACGACAACATCCATCATGATCAACCGATGGTTTAAAGAGAAAAGGGATGCAATCATTGGTATGACGATATTCCCGATGTCTGTGGGTGGATTTATTTTTCAGTATTTTTCCGGGTGGCTGAATCCGGTGATCGGATGGCAGACAACCTGTAAATATATAGCAGTTATTCTCTGGGTGATTGGTATTCCGGTTATTCTTTTCCTGGTAAAGGAATCTCCGGCCAAGTATGGGCAGCTGCCTTACGGAAGTGATACGCTTGTACAGGATGAGGAACCGGCAAAGTCCAGTTATATATGTCCGGAAATGAAAACGGTGAAATTCTGGGTCCTGTTTGTTATGATCTTTGCGTGGAGTATGTTTCAGTATGCATTTCTTGATATGCTGAATTATGCACTTACGGTAAAAGGATATGATTCTGTTGTCGGATCCAGAGTAGTTTCCTTTGGATCGCTGATCGCCATTGCCGCATTTTTATTTGCCAGCTGGACAGCAGGCAAAAGTTCAAAAGCAGTCATCTGGATTTCCGGTCTGGCCTCTCTGGTTTGCCTGGGTGGATATCTGATGGCCAGCCCTTCCGGTTCCCAGATCTGGCTTGTTGTGATCATAATCGGAATGGCGCTCAATTACCCGTCCTACCTCATGGTGCAGCCATTGATGGTCCTTGGCGTATATGGATCGAAACGTTATGAAGAGGTGGTCGGTATGGTGATGGTTGGTATGTATGCCGGATTTACAGTGGCAGATTCTTTCTGCAGTCTGCTTGTAAAAGCGTGCGGAGGAACTTTTACGATTCCGTATACCATTTTTGCGGTACTGGAAGTAGTATCCATGCTTGTAATACTGAGTATGATGAAAGAGCCAGGAAAAGAGAAAGTGAAAGAACCTGTAAAAGAGATTTCAACGGAACAGCAATAGGATAAATTCTTACCTGAAAGCGAAAAATGGATTTTCGCACTGGGAGGTATGATGAGTGGGACTTACAGATGCAGTAATCATTATCATATATTTTGCAGTATTGATTTTAATTGGATATATCGGATTGAAAAAAGTAAAGTGTGCGGATGATTTCCTCACAGCAGGCAGATCGTTGAAAATGTTTCGTTTTTTTCCCTCTATGTGTGCGCTGCTGCTGGGTGGAACTTCCACGATTGGAACCGCTGCCCTTGGGTATCGATATGGTATTTCCGGAATATGGATTGTGACCATGCTTGGGTTGGGCGTTTTACTTGCAGGACTTTTTATGATGAAGCGTGTCCGAAAAATGAAAGTATATACCGTTGCACAGTTCCTGACAGTCCGCTACAGTGCAGTAGCAGGCTATGCATGCGCTGTCGTTTCCGGCATTTATGCAATGATGGTCTGTGTGACACAGATTATCGCGACAGGAACCATCCTTCAGGTCATTATGGGATGGAACATGATGACGGCTATGATCGTAGCCGGGGTGGTGACAATCCTTTACACGATGCTTGGAGGAATGTGTGCAATTACGTTTATTGAATTAATTCAGTTTGGTTTTATTGTTTTTGGTATTCTGATCGTCCTTGTTCCGAATGCGTTGAATCGTGTCGGTGGAATGACTGTTTTGATGAATTCTTTGCCAAAATCATATTTTCAGTTGTTTTCGATAGGACCTCTGACTGTTATAAAATATTTCTTCCTGTACTGTATGGGAGCAATGGTCGGTCAGGATGTATGGCAAAAGTTTTTTACTGCAAAAGATGACAGAGTAGTTAAATGGGGTGGAGTTCAGACCTTTCTATTTGTGGTTATTTATGCTGTCTGCTGTGCACTGGTGGGCATGTGCGGCAGGGTTCTGTTTCCAAAACTGGAAAATCCGCAGCTTGTCTTTTCGTTTGTGACGTCAAACGTATTGAAAACAGGCTGGCTGGGAATTACCCTTGCAGGAATCTTGTCGGTGCTTTTATCAAGTGCATCGGGGCTTTTGCTTGCTGCCTCCTCACTGGTGATGAACGATATTATCCGGCCGCTGCGTTCAAAAAAGGCAAGTGAAAAACAGATGATCAATCAAAACAGAATTGCGATTGTGATCATAGGAATAGTTTCAGTTTTTATCGCCATAAAACTGGATGATGTTCTGGTATCACTGGATGTGGCTTATTCTGTTTTGTCCGGAGCATTGTTCCTGCCGATCGTTCTTGGAATATTCTGGAAACGGGCAACCCGTAAAGCTGCCATTACGGCAATTGCAGTAAGTTCCATCGTTGTACTTGTTGGAATGAAAGTATATGGATTAAGTTCGGTATGGCCGATCATATTTGGCCTGGTCATTGGGCTGATTCTGATGATAGTCGTATCGTTAACGGATAAAAAACAGGGAAGTATATCAGATGAGAGATAACTCCCACCTCTACAGGTGGTGAGTAATAAAATGATATTAATTGAAAGGGGAAGGGAAAATGGAGTGTAAAAAACGTGAAAAAGTGATCATTGCCCTTGGCGGTAATGCGCTGCAGAGCAAAAACAGCGGCCCGACAGCGGAAGCTCAGCTGGCAGTTGTGAAAAAAACGTGTGAACATATTGCTGCAATAAAAGAAAAAGGATATATGATGGCAATTGTGCATGGAAACGGTCCGCAGATTGGCCGTATCCTACAGTCAAGTGAAGCCGGAAAAGCTGTAGTTCCAGTGATGCCGTTTGATGTGTGTGGTGCAATGTCCCAGGGGTATATAGGGTATCATATCCAACAGGCCCTGAAGTATGCGCTGGCATCTCATAATATGAATGTGCCGGTTGCGAGTGTTGTGACACAGATGGTTGTGGAAAAAAATGATACGGCGTTTCAGAATCCGACGAAACCGATCGGAAGTTTTTACAGTAAAGAAGAGGCAGATGAATTAGCAAAGACAAAGGGATATATTATGAAGGAAGATGCAGGTCGAGGATATCGACGAGTGGTTGCATCTCCGATTCCGAGAAAAATTGTGGAACTTGATCAGGTGGAAACACTCTGGGACAGCTCCATCGTGATCACCTGCGGTGGCGGTGGAATTCCGGTTGTGGAAGAGGAAAATGGTTCTCTTACCGGCGTTGCAGCTGTTATAGATAAGGATTATGCAGCAGAATTACTGGCAGAACAGGTGCAGGCTGATGTACTGATGATTTTGACAGAAGTAGAAAAGGTAGCAATTAACTGGGGAAAACCAAATCAGGAAAATCTGGATCACATGTCTCTGGCAGATGCAGCCAGATATGTGGAAGAAGGTCATTTCGCTCCGGGAAGTATGCTTCCGAAAGTGCAGGCATGTATGAAATTTGTCAGAAGTAATCCGGGAAAAAAAGCGATTATCACATCGCTGGATCAGGCAGCTGCGGCGCTGGAAGGAAAGACCGGAACCGTCGTAACATTTGCATAGTAAATATAATAGATAAGGAAAGCAGGCAGAGCAGTACACAGACGTGTTGCTCTGCCTGTTAGATTTCCAGGATTTTTCGGAAAAACGGTGTTACGTAAGAGCCTTTTGAAATTCCTGACATGCGATCGATATTCCTGCTTCCATTTTTTTTATGTTTGTGGTATCGTATGAAATACTTATAAAAAGAGATAGAAATAACATATATGATCGGTGCAAACAGGTCATAAAAAGAAAAGAGATGGAAGAGTTTTCATGAAGATTTTACTGACAGCAATCAATGCGAAATACATTCATTCAAATCTGGCGGTGTATTCCCTGCAGGCCTATGCGGAGGCACACGGACATAAGATAGAACGGGCGGAATATACCATCAACAATCAGCTGGATGATATTCTGGAAAAAATATATCGGCACAGACCGGATGTTCTTCTTTTTTCCTGCTACATCTGGAATATTGAATATGTAAAGGAACTGGCATCGGAATTTCATAAGCTGCGCCCGGAAGTTCCAATCTGGGTTGGCGGACCGGAAGTTTCGTTTGAGACGGAACGCTTTCTGCGAGAAAATCCTGCCATCACCGGAATTATGATGGGAGAAGGTGAGCAGACACTGACAGAGTTGTGCACTTATTTTGAAAAATGTGAACAAAGGGCACAATTTTTGACAGAGAACGATGAAAAGGTACGGAATGAAACAGAAGGTAAAGGGACTGAGCAGAAGAAAAAGGCATCTGCTTTATCCGTGTTACATGAGGATCTGTTGGAAAACATCGACGGAATTGCCTATCGCAGATCAGACGGAACGGTAGCAATCCAGCCACTGTGCAGCCTGCTTCCAATGGATGAACTGCCGTTTTGTTATGCAAATCTGCAGGATTTTGAACACCGGATCATTTATTATGAATCCAGTCGTGGCTGTCCGTTTAATTGCAGTTATTGTTTGTCCTCTGTGGACAAAAGGCTGCGTTTCCGGAGTCTGCCGCTGGTCTACAAAGAATTGCAGTTTTTTATAGATGCGAAAGTACCGCAGGTGAAATTTGTGGATCGTACCTTTAACTGTCAGCATGAACATGCTATGGGAATCTGGAAGTATATCAAGGAACACGATAATGGAATCACGAATTTTCATTTTGAGATTTCTGCGGATCTGCTCCGGGAGGATGAAATGGAATTGATCTCGGATATGCGTCCGGGACTGATCCAGCTGGAAATTGGTGTACAGTCCACAAACGATGCGACGATCCGTGAGATTCACCGTACCATGCGTCTGGAGAAAGTGTACCAGGCAGTGAACCGTGTCAAAGTCGGAAAAAATATTCACCAGCATCTGGATCTGATCGCTGGCCTCCCGTTTGAGGATTATCAGCGGTTTCAGCAGTCTTTTGATGACATTTATGCACTGCATCCGCAACAGCTGCAGCTGGGATTCCTGAAGGTACTGAAAGGCTCTTATATGTATGAGCATGCAGCGGAGTATGGGCTCATCTATCGGACAAAGCCGCCGTATGAGGTGCTGGCAAGCAAATGGGTTTCCTATGATGAAATGCTTGAGATCCGTCTGGTGGAAGAAATGGTTGAACTTCATTACAACAGTGGACAGTTTCTGACGTATCTTGGAATTCTGGAGCAGCAGTACGACAGTGCATTTCAGATGTTTCTGGATATGGGACATTTCTATAGAAGCAACGGGTATCTGGACTGCAGCCACAACCGCGTTCGCAGGACAGAAATTGTACTGGATTTTGCAATTTCTGTGGATCCGGAACGGAGAGACGTTTATCAGGAAGCACTGATGTTCGATCTGTATAAAATTGAAAAATCGAAGAGCCGTCCGGCCTGGGCGCCGGATTTGTCCCTGGAAAAAAAGAAGACATCCCGATATCTGCGTGTCCATGGTATGGAGAAAAAATACTGCCATCTGGAACGTTTTTACTGGCTGGATGCCGAAGGACAGTACCGGGAAGATGGAGTGGCACAGTGGTTTTTATTTGATTATGAGACCAGGGATCCGCTGATGAATGAGGCGGCAATCACGGTGATCACGGAGGAGCAGATGGAAGGAGAGGCAGCATGGAACCAATCACGGAACTGATTGCAGTTGATCTGGAAATGACCGGACTTCAGGTAAAAACAGATCGTATCCTTGAAATCGGCGCAGTGCGTATCAGTCAGGGACAGATTCTGGATACCTTTCAGACGTTTGTCAATCCGCACCGGAAGATTGACGCGCGGATTACGGAGCTGACCGGGATCACGCCGGAGATGGTGGCGGATGCACCGGAGGCGGAAGTGGCGTTGCAGAAATTTTTGGAGTTTGCCGGAGAGGCACCGTTGTTGGGGCACAACGTGATCTTTGATTATGGATTTTTGAAGCAGTGTGCGGTAAATCAGGGAATTACCTGGGATCGGGAAACCATTGATACGCTAAAAATTGCCCGAAAATTACTGAAAGAACCGGAGAAGAAATCACTGGAAGCACTGTGTGAATATTTTCAGATCCATCGAGATCATGCACATCGCGCTGTGGATGATGCGAGGGCGACGGCAGAGCTGTTTTTACTACTGCAGCGGGACTATCAGGAGGCGGAACCGGGACTTTTTACGCCGAAACCGTTGAATTACAAAGTGAAAAAGCAGGGACCGCTGACCCCGGCGCAAAAAAGAGACTTGAATCATTTGCTGATTTATCATAGAATAGAATTTGATATCGAAATTGACAGCCTGACAAAAAGTGAGGCGTCACGTATGATTGACAAAATTTATGCGGAGTATGGCAGAATTCCGAAACAGGAGGGTTCAGAACATGTATAAAAAGTCAAAGAAAAAGAGAGTGCTGGCATCCATTGTGGTTGTGATCGTACTGGTAGCAATGGTTGTGACAGGAATATTATCTGCACTGTTAATATAGAACGGACAGAAAGGTGAACATAGAATGAAAAAATGGATCAGAGTATTACCGGTGCTTGGTGCGGCAGTACTGCTGGCAGCAGGAGTCGGTCATCAGACTGCTCAGGCGAAGAAAAGCGAAAATTCAGTCATTGCTGACCGTATTTATATCGGTGATGTGGCAGTGGGCGGAATGACAAAAGAAGAAGCAATTGATGCTGTTCAGGATTATGTGGATGGTCTTGCAGATCAGACGGTTGCACTGACTATCAATGATGTGTCCGTGGAAGCGACAGCAGAAGAGCTGGGTGTGGCATGGGAAAATCAGGAGAGCGTAGAAGAGGCCGTTGCATACGGAAAAAGCGGAAACCTGATCGCCCGTTATAAAGCCGGCAAAGATCTGGAGCATGAGGATAAAGTGTTCCATCTGCCACTGACAGTTGATTCTGAAAAAACAACTGCATATCTGGAGGAGCATGCATCCGAGCTGAACCGTGATGCTGTGGATTTCGGACTGACAAGAGAAAATGGTTCTTTTCAGGTAATCGATGGTCAGGATGGTATCGTTGTTGATGTGGCCAAATCTGTGGAGGCAATCGATGAGAGCCTGCAGGATGGCTGGAAAGAGAACAATACTGTAGAACTGACAGCTGAGATCAGTAAGCCGAAAGGATCCCGTGAAGAACTGGAAAAAGTAAAAGATGTACTTGGTACATTTACAACAAATTATGCATCATCTGCATCCGGCAGAAAGGCAAATATTGCCAACGGAAGCAAGAAGATCAACGGAAGTGTGATCTATCCGGGAGAAGAATTCTCTGTATATAATACCGTTTCTCCGTTTAATGCAGAAAACGGCTATAAACTTGCCGGTGCCTATGAAAATGGAACGACCGTAGATGCTTACGGTGGTGGAATCTGTCAGGTATCTACGACCTTATATAATGCAGTCATCCGCGCAGAACTGGAAGTGACAGAGCGTTCCGGACATTCCATGATCGTAAATTATGTGGATCCGTCTGCAGATGCGGCGATTGCAGGAGAATATAAAGATTTCAAATTTAAAAATAATACGGAAGCTCCGATTTATATCGAGAGCTATGCAAGTG
>CAVAFS010000252.1:0-490 GCA_963587975.1 Bulleidia sp.
TCTGTAGCAGCCTGAATCTCTTCAACAGTGAATTCCGGGTTGTACTCTTTTAATACGATTCCTTCCGGAGTTACTTCCATAACACCCATCTCAGTAACGATTAAGTTAACCTGAGCTTTTGCTGTCAGTGGTAATGTACACTCTTTTAAAATCTTCGGTGCACCTTTTTGTGTGTGCTCCATAGCTACGATAACTTTTTTAGCACCTACTACAAGGTCCATAGCTCCGCCCATTCCAGGAACCATTTTTCCAGGAATGATCCAGTTTGCGATGTTACCTTTCTCGTCTACCTGAAGAGAACCAAGAACTGTAGCATCTACATGTCCACCACGGATGATGGAGAAAGAATCTGCACTTGAGAAGAATGCACCGTCTTTTGCGATAGCAGCCGGAGCGCCACCTGCATTAACGATATGTGGATCTTCCTGACCTGGTTCTAAAGGAATCAGACCAACGAAACCATTTTCTGACTGAAGTGTCAGAGAAATTG
>CAVAFS010000252.1:500-1634 GCA_963587975.1 Bulleidia sp.
AAAGAACATACCGTCTTTCTCGATACCTGCCGGCTGTCCGCCTGCGTTTACGATGTAATCAGCATCCGGATCTTCCGGATCAACAGCTGCAAGACCGATGAATCCGTTCTCGGACTGTAATGTAAGTTTAACGGATGGATCAAGGTAATCCGGAACCATAGTAGGAAGTCCGATACCAAGGTTTACAACATCACCATCATGTAATTCTTTAGCGACACGTTTCGCGATATATGGTTTGATTTCACTTCTTTCCATCTTATGCTTCCTCCTTTACTACTAAATAATCAACATAAATGTGTGGAGTTTCCACATAGTTTGGACCAATCTCACCAGCCGGAACGATCTTCTCAACTTCAGCAATAACAATATCAGCTGCAGAAGCCATCATCGGGTTGAAGTTACGAGCGGATCCTCTGTAACGGATGTTACCGGACTCATCAGCGATGTATCCCTGAACGATTGCAACGTTACCACGGATTGCTTTCTCAAGAAGGTACTCTTTGCCATCTAATTCGATAACCTGTTTGCCTTCCAGAGTTGTCGGTGAAGTGCTGTCAGCAACGATAGTTCCGATACCTGTTGGTGTAAGGAATCCTGCAAGACCAGCTCCGCCTGCACGTACCTGCTCAGCAAGTGTACCCTGTGGCTGAAGTTTTAACTCAAGCTCGCCAGCGTTGAATTTAGCTGCAACTTCTTTGTTCAGACCTACGTGTGTAGCGATTAATCTTTTGATTAATCCGTTGTGAAGTAAACGACCTGTTCCTTCATTCTCGAAACCTGCATCGTTACATACAACTGTAAGGTCTTTTGCTGTTACTTCGTTTACGATAGATTTTGCTGTTCCGTTTGTCATGAATCCGCCGACTAATACAGTATCGCCATCTTTGATCAGTGCGGCAGCTTCTTTAGCAGAAATAACTTTTGTTCTAGCCATTTCTTTCCCTCCTATTAATTACATGATAATAATTTTGCTCTGTTGACGACGTCATACGTCGACATAGCCTGTTTACATTATAGCACCTTGCCCGGCAAAATCCAGAGATATTTCACAAAAAAAGTGATTTTTATGCTATTTGTTTGTAAAAAATTCTGTTGTATAGAAAAAAACAGGAAAATAAATAGGAAAAATTACCA
>CAVAFS010000252.1:1644-3867 GCA_963587975.1 Bulleidia sp.
AGTAAAAAATCAGGTTTTGGTTCTGTGAAATCGGGGTAACAATTAAAAATACTGCAAAAAATCAACGCTTTAAAGTGATAAAATATTTTTGTTGATTTTTCCTATAAAGTAAGATAAAATGACAGAAGTGATTTTGAAATATAAAGGAGAACAAAAGACAATGATGGAAATCAAAGGAAACATGATGTCAGTGCGTGAAGATGTCCGTGTACTGGATGCAACCCTGCGTGACGGCGGGCTGGTAAATGATTTTTACTTTACGGATGATTTTGTGTACGATTTATATAAAGCAAATCTGGCGGCCGGTGTGGACTACATGGAGTTTGGATACCGTGCGGACAAAAAGCAGTTTGACGTAAATAAATTTGGGAAATGGAAATTCGCTGAGGATGAAGATATCCGCGCAATCGTTGGGGATAATGATACGGATATGAAGATCTCCATTATGGCGGATGTGGGACGCTGCGATTATAAACACAGCATCAAAGACCGTGCGGACAGCCCGGTGGATTTGATCCGTATAGCTACTTATATCAATACGATGCCGGAAGCAATTGCAATGATTGAGGATGCTGCGGCAAAAGGTTACGAGACAACCTGTAATATCATGGCCATCTCCAAATGTCAGGAGCGTGACATTCAGATGGCACTGGAGATGCTGGCAAAATCTTCGGTAAACGGTGTGTATGTGGTAGACAGCTATGGTTCCCTGTATCCGATTCAGATTCGTGATATCACGGATATGTATCTGAAAGCGATGGCAGAGAGTGGAAAACTGGTGGGAATCCATGCACACAATAACCAGCAGTGTGCCTTTGCAAATACCATTGAGGCCCTGTCCATCGGTGCAAGTATGGTGGATGGAACTGTCATGGGAATGGGACGTGGTGCTGGAAACTGTTCTCTGGAGGGACTGCTTGGTTTCCTGAAAAATCCGAAATATGAGATCGCACCGGTTCTTTCTTTTATTGAGAAGCACATGCTGAAACTCATCGAGGAAGGTGCGGTATGGGGATACAATATTCCGTATCTGCTGACAGGACTGACAGATCAGCATCCGAGAACAGCCATTGCGGCAACGAAAAATCATGATACAAAGTATCTGGATTTTTATCATATGTTATTAGATGATTAAAGCAGATTTACAAAAGAATGATATTTTTCCGGATTGTAACTGGAAAGAAAAGATGTAATGCACAAATAAAAACTGTGAGGATGGAAAAGACTTTCGTTTCTCACAGTTTTTTTGTATTTGAAAGAAATTGATGATTTGATTATAAAAATCAGTCTGAACTATGAATTTTTTTGTAGTATAAAAATCCTGTCAGATCTGCCAGGATCCAGCCAATCGGAATGGCCCACCAGATTGCGGTAACGCCAAGCGGAGTATGTGGTGCAAAGGCATAAGCCAGAGCCACGCGGGTTCCCAATGATATGATCGTAAGCACCAGCGACATGGCCGGTTTTTCAATGGCACGGTAAAGACCATAAAGCAGAAACAGACAGCCGATGCCCCAATAGAAAGCACCTTCAATGTGCAGATACCGGATGCCTTCTGCAATGATCGCAGTTTCGCCTGCATCCACAAAAATCTGTATCAGAGGACGGGCGAAGATCCACACAATGGCGGAGATGATCATACAGAAAATAATGGATACCCGGACTGCGGTGTGAATTCCCATTTTCACCCGGTCCGGGCGTTTTGCACCATGATTCTGTGAAATAAACAGGGAAAACGCATTTCCGAATTCCTGTACCGGCATGTAAGCCAGAGTGTCAATTTTTACTGCTGCGGCAAAGGCGGCCATAATGGCGGTGCCAAAGCTGTTTACCAGTCCCTGGATCATTAAGATGCCAAAGTTCATAACGGATTGCTGCAGGCAGGTGAAAAATGCGTAACGGCTTACTTCGGAAAATGTACTTTTCTGGAAAATACGCTGCTCTTTTGCCGGAAACAGCTGCGGATTTTTCCAGAGTGCCGCAACGGTGATACCGATGCCGGACACCGCCTGGGCGATCACGGTGGCACCTGCCGCTCCGCCGACGCCGAGGTGCAGTCCGATGACAAACCAGAGATCCAGCGCAATGTTTAACAGACTGGAGATCGCCAGAAAAATCAGCGGAAGGACGGAATTACCAACGGCCCGTAGCACAAAGGCGAAATAATTACCTGAATCCGTGAAGTTCAGCTTTATCGAAAGGCCAGATCCAAGATGGGTACTG
>CAVAFS010000253.1:0-2101 GCA_963587975.1 Bulleidia sp.
CCCGGCACCATAATTGTATCCAATCAGTGGAGCACAGCCTACTGAGTATCCAATGAACATTGCGCAGAAAATGAAACTTACATACATGATAACACCGTAAGCGGCAATGCCGTTTTCACCGGCAATCCGCATTAACTGGAAATTGTAAAGCATGTTTACCAGCGACATGGAAATATTGGTCATAAACTCAGAAGAACCGTTGGTACATGTCCTGAGCATGATCTTCGGCTGAATCCGTGTTTTACACAGTCGGAGGGAACTACTGTTTTTATGCAAAAAGTAGAGCAGTGGAGTCAGACCACCGATAAATTCGGAAGTGACGGTTGCCAGTGCGGCACCTGCGATGCCAAGTTTTAATCCGTAAACAAACACTGCATCCAACGTCATGTTGGTCAGGCCTGCGCTGACGGTGATCAGCAGACCAAGTTTTGGCTTTCCGGCAGTGACCAGCAGACTTTGAAAAACGTTTTGCAGCATGAAGCAGGTCAGTGAAATCATGGAAATGCGTCCATACAGAACACTTCCAGCCAGCATTTCACCGCTGGCCCCCAACAATTTCGCAATCGTCGGCATGAATAAGAAGCCGAGCGTTGAAACGATGATTCCACCGATGATGGTACAGTATACAATCATGGAAAAATATTTTTGCGCCAGTTCCGGTTCTCCTTCGCCCATTGTTTTTGAAACAATGGCGTTTCCACCGGTTCCAAGCATAAAACCGATCGCACCGAGAATCATGATAAATGGCATGATCAGATTAACGGATGCAAACGCAGTTTTACCGACAAAGTTGGATACAAAGAGTCCGTCCACTACGCTGTAGATGGAAGTAAAAATCATCATAATGATGGATGGAAAAACAAACCGCAACAGTTTTGGTAATGTAAAATGGTCAGAAAGCTGAATCTTCATAAACAAAAGGATCCTTTCATAAATATATAATGTTTTGTGTACATAACATTTCGCGTGAATCTATATAAAAAGTTGTGAAACAATGGAATATAGACTGTATATTTTGTGCCCGGGCACAGTGTAGTAATCAAAATGCTAGCATAGGAGCGTAGGACTGTCAATGTAAAAAACGATACAACTCATTCAGTATGGGGAATAATGTTTGTTGGAAAAAGTGTTAGAAGCAGTTGGAAAACAGAGCAAAATAGTGTAGAATAAAAGGCAGATTGAAAAAGAGGAGCGTTTTAAAAGATGAAAGTTGATTTGTTTTCCATTGGCAGATTCACAGTTCATACTTATGGTGTGATGATTGCCATCGGAGTTATTTTATGTGTACTCATGGGCTATTATAGAGCGAAACGTATGGAGATGAAAGCGGAGTCAGTACTGGATCTTGCGATTCTCTGCGTTGTTATGGGATTCCTTGGA
Organism: Bulleidia sp.; assembly: GCA_963587975.1. GTDB lineage: Bacteria > Bacillota > Clostridia > Lachnospirales > Lachnospiraceae > Eubacterium_I. The sequence continues at coordinate 1,381 of CAVAFS010000253.1, forward strand.
GCAAAAGTGTTTTTCGTGATCTTAAGTTGGAAACAGTTCCTGACAGATCCGTTGAGTGTACTTGGTTCTTCCGGATTTGTGGTATACGGCGGAATTATTTTCGGTGTGGTATCCGCACTGATTTATTGTAAAATCAAGGATATTCGATTCTTCGAGTATTTTGATCTGCTGGCACCGTCTGTATCACTGGCACAGGCCTTTGGTCGTCTGGGCTGCTTTTTTGCAGGCTGTTGCTATGGTAAGGAGACAAGTCTTCCAATTGGAATCGTATTTCCGGAAGGCAGTTTTGCACCAGCGGGAGTACCGTTGCTGCCGACACAGCTTTTTTCTTCCGCAGGAGATTTTGTGATCGCGTTTGTTCTGATTCGTATGACTGGAAAAATGCGTCACACCGGCGATGTGGGAGCCTTGTATCTGATGCTTTACGGAATTGGAAGATTCTGCGTAGAGTTCCTGCGTACAAACGAGCAGGGAGGATTGTTTGGACTGACAACCGCACAGTTAATTTCAATCGTATTTATGATTGTATCGATTGGACTTTTTGTCCGCAATAAACGAGCAGCAGATAAAGAAGATTTGATGTATATCTAGTTATAGTAGATTCATCGCCCCGGAGGAAATCTGGCTGATAATATCAACTACCGTGGCATCTCCATACTGCCGATTTTCAAAAAATGCATAATAACCGCCATAGACCGTGTAAGACAGCACGACATTGACG
>CAVAFS010000254.1:0-11864 GCA_963587975.1 Bulleidia sp.
TTTCCGGTTCTTTTTCGTTTGATGTATATACTAACTAAGGGGATTAGATAATACCATTTCTTAAACCTCAAAGATGAGATCGCCGTAAGATGGCATCGGCCATACTTTCTTATCAACGATAATCTCAAGTTTATCAATCGGAGTGCGAAGCTCTGCCATAGCTGCTGTAACTTCATCACGGTAGTATGCTGCACGCTCTGCGCCATCATCCATAGTCAGACCTTTATCTGTCACTTCTTCCAGTTTTGCCAGAGCTACTTTCGCATCAGATAATAATGCAGATGCTTCCTGTAATAACTCTGTCTGAACGCTGACATCACAGTCGCAGGCTGCTTTTACAGCATTGATAGACTGTGCCAGACCTGTAATATCTTTGATAACGGCCGGGATCAATGTCTTATTTGTGATATTGATCATAGCACGTGCCTCAATATTAATTTCTTTTGCATATGCCTCATACTGAATCTCTTCACGGGACTCCAACTCAGCTTTTGTAAATACGCCAAATTTTTCAAACATATTTACTGCTTTGTCTGTAGTCAGTGCCGGGATTGCATCTACCATAGAACGGATATTTGGTAATCCTCTGCGCTCTGCTTCTTCTACCCATGCATCAGAATATCCGTCACCATTGAAGATGATTCTCTGGTGGTCTGTCAGATACTTCTTGATCAGGTCATGTGCTTTTGCATTTACATCTTCTGCTTTTTCCAGTTCATCGCAAGCTTCCTCGAAAGCTTCAGCAACGATAGTATTTAATACAACGTTTGGTGCAGAAATAGAATCCTGGGAACCAACCATACGGAACTCAAATTTGTTTCCTGTAAACGCAAACGGTGATGTTCTGTTTCGGTCTGTTGCATCTTTTGCAAGATCCGGCAGAGAAGCTACACCTGTTTGTAATACACCACCCTTCAGGGAATGTGTTGCGGAACCAGTGCTGATCAGCTGTGAGATCACATCGTCAAGCTGCTCTCCAAGGAATACGGAAATAATTGCTGGCGGAGCCTCATTGGCACCAAGTCTGTGATCATTTCCAACGTCTGCTGCGGACCAGCGAAGCAGATCTGCATGTTTGTCTACTGCTTTCAGGATGCATGCAAGCACCAGAAGGAACTGAATATTTTCATGCGGTGTTTTTCCCGGCTCTAACAGGTTGATACCATCATCTGTTGTGATGGACCAATTATTATGTTTACCGGAACCATTGACACCGTCAAACGGTTTCTCATGAAGCAGACACTGAAGTCCATGCTCGTTTGCTTTCTTTTTCAGCACTTCCATAACAAGATGGTTATGATCCAGAGCCATGTTGCATGTCTCATAAATCGGCGCCAGCTCATGCTGTGCCGGAGCAACCTCGTTATGCTGTGTCTTTGCCGGAACACCCAATTTCCAAAGTTCTTCATTGACATCTTTCATGAATGCAGCAATACGCGGACGAATGCTTCCGAAGTAATGGTCATCCATTTCCTGGCCTTTTGCAGGCATGGAACCAAATAATGTACGTCCGGTATAGATCAGATCTTTTCTTCTTAAATATTTCTCTTTATCTACCAGGAAATACTCCTGCTCACAACCTACTGACGGAGTGACTTTTCTTGATGTAGTATTTCCAAATAATTTTAAAAGACGAAGTGACTGTTCATTGATTGCCTGCATGGAACGAAGAAGCGGTGTCTTCTGATCCAGTGCCTCACCCTTGTAAGAGCAGAAAGCCGTCGGGATACAAAGTGTAGCGCCTGCAGCATCATGTCTTACAAATGCAAAAGAAGTACAATCCCAGGCTGTATATCCTCTTGCCTCACATGTTGCACGAAGTCCTCCGGACGGGAAAGAAGATGCATCCGGCTCACCTTTAATCAGCTCTTTACCAGAAAAGCTCATCAGTACTTTACCCTGCTCGTTCGGAGCAGTAATAAATGAATCATGTTTCTCTGCTGTCACACCTGTCAGTGGCTGGAACCAATGGGTATAATGTGTTGCGCCCTGCTCAATTGCCCATTCCTTCATTTCATGTGCAATGATATCCGCTGTTGCAAGATCCAGATCTGTTCCCTCTTTGATGGTCTCCTGCAATTTCTGATATACTTTCTTTGGAAGTCTTTCCTTCATCACAGTGTCATTGAATACATTTTCGCCAAAAATATCAGCGACTTTGAAATATCCACTCATCTTCTTGATTCCTCTCTTTTTTCATTTTTTTACAGTTCCCCTGAGTATATACTGATCTGCCCGTTTTCATCTTTTTATGTATCCGGGACAATTCTGCTATAGACAGTGGATATTCTCAATCCATTTCTACTGTCTGTTAATAACCCAATAGCTATTACACTGCTTTTTGGTTAAATAATCAATTTTATTTTTTATAGCAGAAAAGGGTATTCCACCATTTGTTGGAACACCCTTGTTCAGCACGTATTCATGTCTTGCAATTAAGATAGTACAAATTTCTCAAAATTGCAAGAGGCCGAAAACATTTTTGTCCATTTCAACAATTATGAGTTGTAAAACACTAATTTTTCGTTACTTTTTACAAATTCTCAGGCTTTGTCGATAGAACCAAAAATTTCCATTTTCTCTTTTACTTTTGCTTTGATTGCTTCAAAACCAGGAGCAAGTACTTTTCTAGGATCGAATCCTTTACCTACTAAGTCTTTGCCCTCTTCGATATATTTTCTTGTAGCTTCAGCAAATACAAGCTGGCACTCTGTATTTACATTGATCTTTGCAACACCAAGAGAGATTGCTTTCTTGATCATGTCATCCGGAATACCTGTACCACCATGAAGTACTAACGGCATATCGCCTGTCTTCTGCTGGATAGCATCCAGAGTCTCAAAGCTTAATCCAGCCCAGTTTTCCGGATATTTTCCGTGAATGTTACCGATACCTGCTGCAAGCATTGTTACGCCAAGATCAGCGATTGCTTTACACTCGTCCGGATCAGCACACTCGCCCATTCCGACAACGCCGTCTTCCTCGCCGCCGATGGAACCAACTTCTGCCTCAAGAGATAATCCTTTCTCTTTGCAAACAGCAACAAGCTCTTTTGTCTTGGCAACGTTCTCCTCGATCGGATAATGAGAACCGTCAAACATTACAGATGAGAAACCAGCGTCGATACACTTGTAGCAAGCTTCATAGCTGCCGTGATCCAGATGTAATGCAACCGGAACTGTGATATTTAACTCTTCCAGCATTCCGTTTACCATACCAACAATAGTCTTGTAGCCTGCCATATATTTGCCGGCACCTTCAGATACACCAAGAATAACCGGGGAGTTATTCTCCTGAGCGGTTAACAGAATTGCTTTTGTCCACTCAAGGTTGTTGATGTTGAACTGACCAACTGCATAATGACCTGCTTTTGCTTTTTCAAGCATTTCTTTTGCTGAAACTAACATAATGAGATCCTCCATTTGTTTTAAAAATTTGTTTTAAATAAAACATTGTTAATATAATAACATTATAACCATATCTTCCCAAAAAAGAAAGTATTATTTTTCAACCATGAAACTTATCCGGCGGCAGCGGTTGAAAATTTCCACCTCTTTGTGTTCTCCGCCGTACTCGCCATCCAGAGTCCACGGTACATAGTCATCACAATGAAGCTTGATGTGATCTGTCTTGTACGTATAAATATAAGGTGTCTCGATATCCTTTGGCATCACTAGATTCGTCAGGATTTCGTTTAACTGGATCGGATTTTGCGGCATCTTGATCAGTGTCACTTCAAATTCACCGTCATCCAGTTTTACATTATTTCCGGTCATATTCTTCATACCACCCACGGAAACAGAATTTGTGATCATTCCATAGATAAATTCATCCCTGATCGTCTCGCCGTTCACTTCCACTTCCAGGTAATAAGACGGAATATCATACAGTCTCTTTGCGCTTTCGAGAATATAAGCCACATGACCGAAAATATTTTTCAGCTTCTGGTTTGTCATGTAGGAAACATCCGTAAACAGCCCAAAAGCTGCAATATATACGAAATAATCCTCGTTGAATTCTCCCACATCACACGGGAACGGCTGGCCATTTACTGCCACACCCGCAGCCCGGAGCATATTTTTCGGAATTTTTAAAGACTGTGCAAAATCATTGGTACTTCCCGCCGGAATATAGCCGATCGGTGCAATCCCATCACAACGCATCATGCCGGTGACAACCTCATCCAGTGTACCGTCACCGCCGCTGCACACGATCATATCGTATTCTTCTGCGCACTCTTCCACTTTCCGTACAGCATCTGCCTTTTCCTGTGTCGGATAAATCGTCACTTCATACCCGCTTTTTACAAATGTGTCCACGATGGACAACAGCTGGTTTCGTATCTGCCCCTTTCCGGATCTCGGATTAAATATAAATAATAATTTTTTCTTATCCATTTTTAATTCTCCTCTTCGGTCCTCAAGCCTTCCGCAATTTCTTTTAATTTTCTGAGCCTGTGGTTCACCCCGGATTTTCCAACCGGCGGATCCAGATATGCCCCCAGTTCTTGCAATGATACATCCGGATGATCCAGCCGCACCTGTGCCATCTCCCGGATGGCCGGTGGAAGCTGCTCCAGTCCAAGATGTTCTTCTATATAATGAACATCATCCACCTGTCTGGCTGCGGTCTTCACCATCTTGTTGATATTGGCAGAATCGCAGTTCGACTGCCGGTTGGCACTGTTTCTCATATCCTTGATAATACGGATATTTTCCAGCTCCATTAATGATTTATGTGCTTCCATCACATTCAGGATCTGAATAATCTCCTCACTGTCTTTCAGATAGACCACCGGTTTCTGCTTTCGCATGATCAGCTTAGCCTTGATTTCAAAAAAACGCATCTGCTCTTTCAGAAATTCTGCCGTTGCCATATCATCACAGACAATTTCAAAATGATAGGATTTCCCCGGATCACTCATGGATCCCGCACACAAAAATGCCCCCCGGATGTAAGCCCTGCGGCTGTCCATGGTCTGCATCAAATTGCCCGGATTCGCCTGCACATTCCAGACACAGATGTCCATCAACGCCTGCTGCAGCTTTCTCCGTTCCGGTTTTTCCTCTGAATACAGCATATCTTCCGGCCGTTCTGAAAGCAAAATAAAATACTGATTATTCCGCCCGGCTCCATGGCGCCGTATTTCAAGCTGCACCTGAATGTCAAAGGCACGTTTGATTAATTTTACATACGTCTTTGCCAGCACGACATTTTCTGTTTCCATAAAAACTGCCAGACTGTCCTCCTCCCGGAGGATCCTGCCGCAAAACCGGATGATTGCCATCAGCTCCGCCCGGACACTTTCTTCACTGTCCGGGATCAGCCGTCCGATTTCCTCTTTCATTTCCCCTGAAAAAGACATAGTACTGATACTCCCTTAAATTACTTTCCTCTTTTCGCATCTTTATCAATATCACGATGTTCCACACGCAATCCGTATTTCTGATTTTTCTGCAGTCTCTGATAAGTTGCATTGGTCAGTGTCACCGATCGGTGCTTGCCACCGGTACAGCCGATCGCGATCACCAGCTGATTTTTTCCTTCTTTGATATAATTTGGAATCAGGAAACGAATCATATCTTCCAGCTTATCCAGAAAAATATCCGCTTCCGGACTGTTCATAACAAACTGCTGGATTTCCGGATCATTTCCGGTCTTGGGACGCAGTTCTTCCAGATAATATGGATTCGGCAGAAAACGCACATCAAATACCAGATCTGCATCTGACGGAATCCCATACTTAAATCCAAAAGAAAGCACGGTCACATAAATGTTGTCATACTCCTGATTCTCAAGGAAAATATTTCCAAGTGCCGCATGCAGCTCTCTGGTGAGCAGCTGACTGGTATCAATGATATAATCTGCCATTTCTTTTAAAAAACCAATCTGTCTGCGTTCCAGCTCAATGCCTTTTTCCACCCGGTCATTTCCAGCCAGCGGATGTGCTCTTCTGGTCTCTTTGTATCGTTTTACCAGCACCTGTTCGGAAGCATCCATAAAAAGGATCCGGATCACATTTCCGTTACTGCGCAGATCTGTAATAATCTGTTTCAACTGCTTTAATGAGCTTCCATTTCGGATATCCAGTCCAAACGCAATTCTCTGATACTGTGTCTCACCGGAATCCGCAAACTCCGCGAATTTTTCCAGCAGCGGAATTGGAAAATTATCGACGCAAAAGTAGCCAATATCTTCCATAATCTTCAAAGCCGTCGATTTTCCGGCCCCTGACATTCCTGTTACGATCACATATTCCATACTGTTGCCCCACCTTTTCGTACAATTCACTCACATCATTCGGAAAAAATACCCATTTCACCGGTCTTTATAATGTTAAAACACTCCGATTTTTTTCACTTCCGGTTCGAGACGGACACCAAATTTTTCAAACACGATGTCAGATACCTGATCCATCAGGTTGCAGATATCCGCAGATGTGGCATGATCCCGGTTGATCACAAATCCACAGTGTTTTTCCGATACCTGAGCACCGCCCACCTGAAATCCGCGGAGTCCCGCATCCTGGATCAGTTTTCCTGCAAAATATCCTTCCGGACGTTTGAAGGTACTTCCCGCACTCGGATACTCCAACGGCTGTTTGCTGACACGTTTTTCTTTCAGGTCATCCATGATTGCCTGAATTTCTTCCGGTTTGCCCGGCTGTAGCTCCAGCACCGCCTGAACAACCAGATATCCGCGCTCCGGAATGATACTGTGTCGATAGGATAAATCCAGTTCCTCCACAGAAAGTGTCTGCAATTCCCCTTCCTGTGTCAGAACCGTTACCTCTTTCAAAATATCTTTCATCTCACCGCCGTAGGCGCCTGCGTTCATCACCACCGCGCCACCAAGGCTGCCCGGGATTCCGGAGGCAAACTCCATCCCGGTCAGCGCCGCCTGGGCCGCTTTGGAGGCAATGCTAGAAAGCATGGCCCCTGCGCCGGCGGTGATCGACGTTCCGTCGATCTGAATTTCAGCCATCTGTCTGCCGATTTCCAGGACGACGCCGCGGATACCGCCGTCGCCCACCAGCAGATTGCTTCCATTTCCGATCACCGTCCATGGCTGCCCTGCCTTACGGCAGGCATCCAGGATCCGGCTGATCTGCTCCGCCTTCGGCGTCACCAGTACGTCCGCCGGTCCGCCGGTACGAAATGTCGTATGTCTGCTCATTGGCTCCTGCAAAAACACAGATTCCGCTCCACAGATATTACACAAAGTTTCATATATTTCCTGATTCATGCTCTGCTCCACTCTATTATGCATCCTTTAAAAATGCTTTGTAACCGCATTTTGCTTCATACAGATCCGCTTTGCTGATGATCTCCCATGGTGCATGCATGTTCAGTACTGCCACACCACTGTCAATAACCTGCATATTGTAGTTTCCAAGGATATAAGCGATGGTTCCGCCGCCGCCCTGATCTACTTTACCAAGTTCCGCTGTCTGGAAGTATACCTGATTGTCATCCATGATCTTGCGGATCTCAGCCACATACTCAGCACCGGCATCGTTGGAACCGGATTTTCCTCTGGATCCTGTATATTTGTTGAATACGAGACCTCTTCCAAAATATGCTGCATTTTTCTTTTCCATGACACTCGGATAGTTCGGGTCAAAGGCAGCACTTACATCAGAAGAAAGTACTTTGGAATTCTGCAATGCACGGCGCAGTTTTAATTCATTGTAATCTCCGCATGCGTTCATAACTTCTGCGGTCATATTTTCAAAGAAGCGGGACTGCATTCCGGTTGCACCGACACTTCCGATCTCTTCTTTGTCTACCAGAAGACATACACTTGTGCGCTCCGGTTTGTCCATCTCAAGGATTGCGGAGAAAGATGGATATGCGCACACACGGTCATCATGGCCGTATCCCATGATCATGCTGCGGTCAAAACCGTAGTCCCTGGCCGGTCCTGCCGGAACGATTTCGATCTCAGCTGACAGAAAATCTTCTTCCTCCACGCCATAAGTTTCTTTTAAAATATTCAGTACGTTGGCCTGTACCAGCTGTTTTGTTTTCTTCTCTTCCTCTGTTTTTGCCTCTAATGGCATGCTTCCGACAAGGATATCAAGTGCCTCGCCCTCAATGACTTTGGCTGCTTTCTTTTCCATCTGTTCTCCTGAGAGGTGGATCAACAGATCGCTGACTCCAAAAACCGGATCTTCCGTTTTCTCGCCGATACTGATAGTTACGACAGAACCGTCTTTTTTTGCGATAACGCCGTGCATTGCCAGTGGAAGTGTTACCCACTGATATTTCTTTACACCGCCATAGTAATGGGTGTCAAGTAATGCCATATCGGTGTCCTCGTACAGCGGATTCTGTTTCAGATCCAGACGTGGGGAATCGATATGTGCGCCAAGGATGTTCAGGCCCTCTTCCATTGGTTTCTGACCAATGATGTACATGGCAAAACTCTTTCCTTTATTATCTGCAAATACACGGTCTCCGGCTTTCAGTGTGATGCCTTTTGCGATCACTTCTTCCATGTCCTGGAAACCTGCTTCAGCTGCACGCTTCTTTAACTCTGTCACGCACTCGCGCTCTGTCTTGCAGTCAGAGATAAACTGACGGTATTCTTCACCGTAAGCAAATACTGCTGCTTTTTCTTCCCCTGTATATTTTTTCCATGCGTTTTTTCGCTCCATACTGTTACACTCCTTCTTGAACGTACTCCGCTATCGAAGCAAACGTTCCGATTTTATATTTTATAAATAATATTTTTACCTGTTTTAAATCTCCGTGGAATTACCGTTTTTCAAATTATTTTCCACTCTGCGGTACAATTCTTTCGCCGCATTATATCCCATCTTCTTCTGTCTGTGGTTTGCAGCCGCAGCCTCACAGATCACAGCAAGGTTTCGGCCCGGACGAATCGGAATGGAATGGCACACAATGTTGTTGCCCAGAATTTCCGCATATTCCTCTTCCAGTCCCAGACGGTCGTACTCTTTGTCCTTCTTCCAGTCTTCCAGTTTGATGACCAGATCGATGGTCTGCGATTCCTTGACACATTCTACACCGAACAGTGTCTTTACATCTATGATCCCGATACCCCGCAGCTCGATAAAATACCGCGTAATATCCGGAGACGTACCAACCAGCGTATTATTGTTGATCTTGCGGATCTCCACCACATCGTCCGTAACGAGACGGTGTCCGCGGCGGATCAGTTCCAGTGCGGCCTCACTTTTTCCAATGCCGCTCTCACCCATGATCAGAACACCTTCGCCATAGATATCAACCAGAACACCATGAATGGAAATACACGGTGCCAGCTTGGCAGTCAGATAATAAATTGCCTCTGCTACCACATTGGATGTCGTATCCATGGATCCCAGAATCGGAACGCCACGCTCTCCGGCGACCTCCAGCACTTCCTCATCCGGTTCATAACCCCTGCACATGATCACACATGGCACATTAAAGCCAAGTAATTTACGGTAACGGTCTGCACGTACTTCCTCATCCAGCGTTTCCAGATAGGACTTTTCCACCATACCGATGGCCTGCACACGTTCTTCCGCAAAATGTTCAAAATATCCTGCCAGTTCCAATGCCGGACGATTGATCTCAGATGTTGTGATCATTCGTTTTGACATGTCCACACACGGGGTAAAACATTTAAATTTCATTCTTTCTGCTAACTGTTGTACACTGACTCCCTGCATTATCGTTTCTCCATTTCTGTATAATTGTAGTAACTGTTATATGCTATTTTTTTACTTCCTACGGATAGGTACAGATAGTATACCACTTTTTTACTGCTTATGGAAGAATTGGTATACGGACTGCGCCGCTTTTCCATTCATGCCATCCACTTCCCGCAGCTGTTCCACCGATGCCTCACGGATTTTTTCCAGAGACTGGAACTGACGCATCAGTGCCTTTCTTCTTGTCTCGCCGATATTTGGAATATCATCCAATACGGAATGTACCTGCTGCTTGCTGCGCAGTGAGCGATGATACTCGATGGCAAACCGGTGCGCTTCATCCTGAATCCGGGTGATCAGACGAAATCCCTCCGAATGACGGTCAATCGGTATTTCCTCATTGTTAAAATACAGTCCGCGGGTTCTGTGATGATCATCTTTTACCATACCGCAGACCGGAATCGCCAGTTTTAATTCATCCAGCACTTCCAGGGCAATATTCACCTGACCTTTTCCACCGTCCATCAGGATCAGATCCGGGAACTTGGTAAAACTGCCATACTCTTGCGCCAGATTCTTTTCTCTGTTCTGTGCCCGTTCTTCCATTCCATGGGTAAAACGCCGAGTCAGTACTTCCCGCATGGATGCGTAGTCATCCGGTCCGGTCACAGTCTTTAATTTAAATTTGCGGTAATCGCTCCGACACGGTTTTCCACGTTCATAAACTACCATGGAGCCAACGGATTCAAATCCATTGGTATTGGAAATATCATAGGCTTCCATTCGTTTGACATAGCCAAGATCCAGTAATTCCGCAATCTCCTTGACCGCTCCGATGGTCCGCCCTTCCTCTCTGCGGATTTTTTCTTTATCCTGTGTCAGTACCATAACGGCATTCTGTTCCGCAAGTTCTACCAGTTTTTCCCGCTGGCCTTTTTTCGGCACACGGATATATACTTTCTGTCCGCGCTTTGCAGACAGCCACTCTGCCACCACATCTGCGTCATTGATCTCCATTGGAAGCATGATCTCCTTTGGCACAAAAGGCGTTCCCGCATAATACTGGCTGATAAAGGTAGACAGCACTTCTTTCTTCGTATCCTCGGCTCCGATGGTCACATGAAAATGTTCCCGTCCGATGAGTCTGCCCTCCCGAACAAAAAAGACCTGTACCACCGCATCCCTGTCATCCATGGCAAGCGCCAGAATATCCCTGTCTTCTCCGTCAAAACTGGTGATTTTCTGCTTCTGTGCCACCTGACGCACACTGGTCAACAGATCCCGAAACTCCATGGCTTTCTCAAATTCCAATGCCTCCGATGCCGCCTGCATCTTCTCCTCCAGGTCTTTGATCACCGACGCGAAATTACCATTCAGCAGTTCCATGGCTCCGCGGATCTGTAAACGGTACTCTTCCTTTGAAATATATCCCTGACAGGGAGCCTGACACTGATGAATATGGTAATTCAGGCAGGGACGCTCTTTCCCGATATCCCGGGGCAGCGTCCGGTTGCAGGTACGGATCTGAAACAGTTTCTGCACCAGTTCAATGGTATCTTTCACCGCCCCGGCACTGGTATAAGGTCCATAATATTTGGACTTATCTTTTTTCATCTGTCTGGAAAACAATACTCTCGGATAGGCCTCGCCCAATGTCACTTTGATATAAGGATATGTTTTATCATCCTTAAGCATCGTATTGTATTTCGGTCGATGCTCCTTGATCAGGTTACATTCCAAAACCAGTGCTTCCAGTTCAGAATCCGTCAGGATATATTCAAAATGGTCAATATGCGTGACCATCTTTTCAATCTTTGGTCCCTTATTCCGGCTCGTCTGAAAATACTGCCGCACCCGGTTGCGCAGACTGATTGCTTTTCCGATATAAATGATCGCATCCCGGTCGTCATGCATGATGTAGACCCCCGGATGATCCGGCAGTTTTTTCAGTTCTTCCTGAATATCAAATAGTTTCTCTGTTCCCATATGCGTCTTTCAATCCTCTTGAAATCCCCAAACGGTCAGGGCAGAAAATTGCTTCTCCACTCTGACCGTTTCTGTCGTATTATTACATTTTTTATCCTGCAATCTAAAAATCAATTGCTTCTATTTTTACTCTTCAAATGCCTCATCCGGTGCAACCGGCTCATTTCCGGAAAATGTTGTCTCATTTTCTGCTGTTTCCGCATTCTGTGGTTCT
>CAVAFS010000255.1:0-4760 GCA_963587975.1 Bulleidia sp.
GTGCAGGGTGGCGCAAAAAATTTACTAAATTTCACAGAATAAAATGAGAACTTCTGTAATTTTTTCTCAAGGAGCGATTGATAGCGACTGAGACAAAATTACAGGAGTTCCTACCAAAACGTAGAGTAGTAAATTTTTAAGCCACCCAAAAAAGATATTTTTGAGGAGACAACTATTTTATGAAATTTATACATATCGCAGATGTACATCTGGGCGTCACCCCGGACGCAGGAAGGCCTTGGAGTGAACAACGCAGCCGTGACATCTGGCACAGTTTTCGTCTGGTGATCGAACAGGCGCGTGCGCAGCAGGTGGACTTGCTTCTGATCGCAGGGGATCTGTTTCACCGGCAGCCGCTGAAACGGGAATTGAAGGAGATTGCGGCGTGGTTTGCGGAAATTCCGGATACGGAAGTGGTGCTGATTGCAGGAAACCATGATTTTTTACATACGAAGTCCTATTACAGGACATTTATCTGGCCGGAGAATGTGCATTTTATTTTGGAACGGGATCTGACGGCGGTGCGTCTGGAGCGGATTCATACTACCGTGTGGGGGTGCAGTTTCTGGGATAAGGAAGATGCCAGAAGCGTATATAGCGGTGATATTTTGCATCAGGTTCCGGGTGATGTTCAGATTTTGCTTGGTCATGGCGGTGATGACAGACATCATCCGTTTCGAGCAAATGACATTGTAGCGGCAGGATTTGATTATGCAGCCTTTGGACATATCCACAAAGCGGCGCAGATGGTTCCGGGAAAGGTGGTCATGGCTGGTTCTCTGGAACCAACGGACTGCAACGATTTTGGCCCGCATGGATTCTGGATGGGAGAGGTGACAGCGCGTGGTACGAGCGTTTCTTTTTATCCGGTCAAAAAGTGCGAATATATTTGTCAGGAAGTGGATGTGACACCGGATCTGTCGGCGCATGCGGTGGCGGAACTGGTGCGCCAGGAGTTGAAACAGCGGGAGACCTATCAGATTTCCCATGTCATATTGCGTGGGTATCGGGATGCGGATATTTCCCTGCCTTTGCAGGAAATCAGTCAGATGGAGCGTGTGGTGCGCGTGGCAGATGAGACGGAACCGGATTATCAGTTTGAACAGTTAAAACGGAAATACGATGGCACATTATTGCAGAAATACATTGAAGTGATGGAGCAGTATCCGGATCCGGCGCAGGGCAAAAAGGCGCTGTATTACGGTGTACAGGCGATGCTAAACGCCATGGGAGAAGGACAGGAAACATAAGATGATTATCAAAGAGGCGAAGATTGGAAAATTCGGCAAACTGGAAAATACGCAGTATCAGTTTTCCCCGCAGATCAATGTAATCTACGGACCAAACGAGTCGGGAAAAAGTACGCTGATGCAGTTTTTGAAAGCAATGCTGTTTGGACTGGAAAAGACCAGAGCGCGAAAAACGTTGGATGCCTACAACAAATATGAGCCATGGGATACACCGGCATATTTTTACGGTTCCATGATTTTGGAAACCGGGAATCAAGAGTTTTTGCTGGAGCGCAATTTTTATCATAAAGAAAAGCGTGCTCGTCTGGTCAATATCCAGGACGGAGAAGAACTCTCCGTGGAATACGGCGATCTGGACATGCTGCTTGGAAATGTCAGTGCGGCGGCATATGAAAATACCTGTTGTATCGGGCAGGAGCAGCTGCTTCCGGGGCGGGAACTTGGAACGCTGCTGGAGGACGAACGCAGCAATCTGGCGCAGACCGGAAGCGGGGCCTTTCAGCTGTCGGAAGCGCTGCAGGAACTGGAGCAGAAACGAAAAAACGCGGAAAAGCAACGGAAAGTGCTGGAACAGCAGCGGTTGTCCAAAATCCGCCAGCTGGAAGTAAAACAACAGGTGCTGGAACAAAATATAGCTGAGTTGAAGGCGCAGCAGACCCGTCAGAGCACACAGCAGGATTCGGTGCAGGAGCAGGCAATGCAGCTTGTGCAGGTTATGAAACCGTTGCAGGAAAAATATCAGGCTGTTTGCCAACGAGAACAGAAACTTCAAAATGCTGTTATGCAGCAACAGGTCGCATGGGAGCAGTTGGAGCAGGAACGTGCAAAGCGGGAACGGTTAGAACGGGAGTCATCAGAGAGGGAACGAGCAAGACGGGAACGGTTAGAGTGTGAACATGATAGACAGAAATCTGGGAAAAACGCTGGATTTTCACCGCTGTTACTGATCGGTGTAGCAGGTTTGATCCTGGCACCAATTTTGAGAGCATCCATTGATGGCTTCCAGAAAGCAGCACCGATTTTGAATGTAATCTGTATCGTTTTGATTTTGGCAGGACTTGTATCGGCATATAACAGACATAAAAAGCGAGACAATCGTGAATTTACTTATGCGGGATATAACGGGTTGAATAGTGATGAATATGAATATGGACAGAACGATTTTGAACGGTTGAAAACACAGTCTATGGAATTGGAACAAAAAAAGACAGATTTGGAGCATCAGCTGAGTCAACTTCAGGATGAAAAGAACGATCTTGAAAATCAATTGCAGGAATTGAAGAAACGACAAAAATCACTTCAGCTTCAATCGGCTCGTCAGGAAGGCTCCGGAGATCAGCTTCAGAATCAGCTTCAGGAAAAGGAAGTAGAACTGGAAAATCTGACAGAACAGACAGCGGAACTGCAGCTGGAAACATCAGAAGAACAGGAAATACGTTCTGACTGTGAAGCTTTAGAGCTGGCAGCAGAAACAATGTCCCGTCTTGCGTCCGGAATGTCAAAAACACTGGAGCATACTTTAGAAAAAGAAATGTCAGAAATTCTGGCGCAGATTACCAATGCAGCACATAGCGAACTGCAGTTGACGGATGCACAAAAAATTATGTTATCAGATCAGACACAGAAACGCGCACCGGAAAGCTATAGTCAGGGAACCATGCAGCAGGCTTATTTTTCCTATCGGATGGCAGCGGGAAAACTGCTGACCAGGGAAGAACCATTGCCGTTTTTGCTGGATGAGACATTTGCAAGTTATGATGAAATGAGGCTTCGGCAGACGCTGCGATGGCTGGCCGGACAGCAGAACCAGATATTTCTGTTTACCTGTCGGGATACAGAAATCCGATTGCTACAGGATGAGGGTAATCCATTTCAGAAAATTTGTTTGTAGAAAATAAAAAATTATGTTGTGTTCTAACGTAAGATATGAGAGAATAAGAGATAATTGTGAAAAACCATAGTTCGCTAAAACTATTTGCAAAAATAGAAATATACGAAGCGCGGACAATTGGTGTAGAAAAGTGAAGGAGATAGATAGATGGACGTAGACCTTGGGCAGTTAAGAGAGCCGTGCGCCTGCGGAAAGGAACATAATATTGATGTCGAGAAGATCGTCATCGAATCCGGAGCAGTGAGCCAACTGGAAGATATTCTGGAAGAGTTTCAGAATCCGGTATTTATATGTGACAGTAATACGCGGACGGCGGCGGAACCGTTTTTAGAGGAAGAATTTAAGGATTATCCGGTCATTGAACTGAATCCGGAAGGACTTCAGGCAGACAACCGTGGTGTAAACAAAGTGATGAAACAGCTGGATTATTGCGACAGAGGCTTAAGCAGTGTCTCTGTGGACGTGCTGGTTGCAATCGGAGGAGGAACCATTCACGATCTGACCCGTTATGCGGCAACTGAGTACGATATCCCGTTTGTTTCCGTGCCGACAGCAGCCAGTGTGGATGGATATGCTGCAAATGTGGCAGCACTGACCTGGGATGGGTTAAAGAAGACCGTTGCAGGTGTGGCTCCACGTTGGATTCTGGCAGACACTGATATTTTCGGTGCGGCACCATCGAGACTTACCGCTTCCGGTGTGTCCGATTTTCTTGGAAAATATATTTCCATTCTGGATTGGAAAATCGCGCATCTGGTCACAGGAGAATACATCTGTGAGGAAGTGTGTGATCTGTTGGAAAAATCACTGCGTGATGTCAGCAGAGTGTTGGATGATATCCGTTTTGGCGACAAAGAAGCGATTGAGAAGCTGATGTATGCCCTGATCCTGTCGGGTCTGTGCATGCAGATGGTAGAGAGCCCGCGCCCGGTATCCGGAGCAGAACACATGGTGTCCCACTTGTGGGATTTAAACGTGCTGAATGAGCAGACCAATGCACTGCATGGAGAGCAGGTTGGTATGGGACTGCTTCTTGTGACGGATTATTACAAAAAAATCGGATATGCCATCCGACACAAAAAAGTAACTGTAAAATCGGAAACAGCCAAAGGACTTGAAATGAGTCTGTTGGAACATACATTTGGAAAAAAGGGACTGCTGGAAGGAATTCTGACAGAAAATACCCCGAATCCACTGGAAGACATCGATCTGGAAGAATTAGAAGAACAGCTTCCTGAAATCGAAGATCTCATTGATGATCTCCCGGATGCCGATGACATGTATGCAAAACTGCATGATGCAGGCTGTGTACACGAAATGTCAAATCTGGGAATCACAGAAGAAGAGGAAAAACTGACACTGCAGAGCAGTCCGTATGTCAGAAACCGCCTGACATTACTGCGACTGTCAAAACTCCTGGAGTGGTAACATCCGTCTGTCGCGTCAGCGGCACAGTGGGATGATTGCGCTGGTAAAAATTATCGTTAGTATATAGCTTACTAATTCCAAAGTTTAAAAGAACTACATGGTAGAATGAGTGGTATCGTTTATATTATGTAACGTATTATCATTATAAAGAAAAAGAAAAATCCACAGATATTATCTAAGCAGGGCGTTTT
>CAVAFS010000256.1:0-2745 GCA_963587975.1 Bulleidia sp.
ATCGAGAACGGAAAAGTAAATTTTGATTATACCGGAGTCGCTGAAAATGCAAATGGCTGGTGGCGTATCGAAAATGGCAAAGTGAATTTTTCTTATAACGGTGTAGCAGAAGGCGAAGACGGATACTGGTATATTGAGAATGGTAAAGTAAACTTTGATTATACCGGTGAAGTAACTTACGATGGCAAGACCTATGAGGTGGCTGAAGGAAAAGCGACAGAAAAAGAAGTTCCGCAGGAAGATTCCTATGTGTGGCCGCTGCCTGGATACAGCAAGATCAGCTCCAGTTTCGGATATCGTATCTGCCCGTATCATGGACAGGAACTCCATGGCGGTATTGATATTCCGGCAGCAGCAGGTACATCTATTCTGGCCTGTGCAGGCGGAACCGTAGTGAAGGCAGAGTACAGCTCCAGTTATGGAAATAACGTTATCATTGATCATGGAAACGGTGTACAGACGAGATATTGCCATTGTTTGGCACTGAATGTTCAGGTAGGACAAACGGTACAGCAGGGCGAGGTCATCGGATTCGTCGGAGCAACCGGAGATGCGACTGGCAATCATCTGGATTTGCGATTTATGGTGGACGGAGAATATGTGGATCCGCTGACCATGGTACAGCCATAGCAGATACAATTATAATATTTGAAAAAGTAAATGCAAAACAGGGCAGATGTAATGAATACACCTTGCCCTGTTTTTTATCTTGGGGTATAATAGGAAAACGGAGTAACAAAGGAAATAGTACAATAAAAGAAAAGAGGTTGCGAATGAAAAAAATTGCGGTTATGTGTTTGATTGCTTCTCTGGTATTTTCGTCGGGAAGTATGACCGCGCTGGCTTCGACTGTGAATATGCAGGAAGCAGGACAGACAGTGACAGGGGAAGAGACAGTCACACAGGAAGAAAATGAAACAGACTTACAGAACACGGATGTCGTATATCCGGCAGACTGGGATCCGGAAGATCCGCAGAACGCGAGAGCGTATGCGCAGATTTATGGAAATGGTTCAGAGACGGAAGAAGCAGAAAACGGAATTCAGCTTTTTTCCCTGGAACCGCTGGCACGAGCCAGTGTATCCGGTATGCGTACAAGCTGGGAAAATTATACAGACAGCAGTTTGACGACAACAAAGACGGTTACATATACGCATCTGGACAGCAATACGGAAAATAAAAATGTGGTGGCAGGTATTGATGTTTCCTATCATCAGGGAACCATTGACTGGGAGAAAGTAAAAGAGTCCGGTGTGCAGTTTGCCATCCTTCGTGTGGGATATCGTGCATACAGATCTGGAAGTATTGGAAAAGACAGCAAGTTTAATTCCTACATCAAAGATGCCCAGAAAGTTGGATTGAAAGTTGGCGTATATATTTATTCACAGGCTATTACAGAAGCTGAGGCGGAAGAGGAAGCTGATTTTGTATTAAACAATATCAAAGGATACCAGATTGATCTTCCGGTTACCTTTGATTATGAGTTTGCAGGAGATCCAAATGGACGTCTTGATAGTGCAAATCTGACAAAAGCGCAGAAGACAGCGTGTGCCGAGGCTTTTTGTAAGAAAGTGACAGAGGCCGGTTACCAGGCGATGGTATATGCAAATGCAAGCTTTTGTGAGAAAGAGATGGATACAGAAGCGTTAAGTAAGAAGTATCAGGTATGGATGGCCAGGTACAATACATATACCTATAATGAAGACAAAGATAAAAACAAATATTATGGTGGAACGCTGAATTACTGGCAGTGCAGCGACGCTGCAAAAGTAAATGGAATCAGTACGAAAGTAGATCTGGATTACTGGTATCAGCCAAAAGATGGCACGGTTGATCCGACCCCGGATCCGACACCAACACCAGATCCAACACCGACATATCAGGCCATTGTAGAGTATGATACAACTGCAAAAGCCTGGGTGTACAAAGTAAATGGCAAGGTCCAGACAGATTATTCTGGTGTAGCTCAGGGCAAAGATGGCTGGTACAAGATAGAGAAAGGCTATGTTGACTGGAGTTTCAATGGATTATCCAATAATCAGAACGGCTGGTGGTATGTGAAAGGCGGCCAGGTTGATTTCAATTATACCGGAATCGCAGACAATGCGATGGGACGCTGGTGCGTGAAAGGTGGCCAGGTTGATTTTAATTACACTGGAATCATGAACGATGCAGTCAGCTGGTGGAAATTTACCAACGGAAAGATTGACACTTCCTACACCGGGATCAGCAATAACCAGAATGGCTGGTGGCGTGTGAAAGATGGCAAGGTTGATTTCACATATAATGGAATTACCAACAATGAAAACGGCTGGTGGAAAGTGGAAAATGGCCAGGTTAACTTTAAGTATACCGGAGTCAGCAACAATGAAAATGGCTGGTGGCGTGTAGAAAACGGAAAAGTTAATTTCAAATATAACGGCATTGCACAAAATTCCAACGGCTGGTGGTATATCCGTAGCGGAAAAGTTGATTTTACTTATACCGGATGGACTCAGGTTTCCAGCGGAAAATATTATGTGGAAAATGGCCGTGTGAACAGATAATAATAAATATTAAAAAAATGACGTCAGTTTTATAGCTGGCGTCTTTTTAAATGTGAAATATTAAGAAAATCTTAAAAAAATATTGTTATTTCTTTTAAAATCTACTACAATAGCATTGTTGGTTTTCTGTAAAAATCACGCAAAATATACGAAAGATACAGGAAAAATGAGTAAGGATACAGAACGGACAGAAATAAAG
>CAVAFS010000257.1:0-7033 GCA_963587975.1 Bulleidia sp.
CTTTTATGGAGGACTGGTCCGCAGAAAAAATGTAGTAAACACAATGATGGCATGCGTATCCATCATGGGACTTGCAGTTGTAATGTGGGTAGCTTTTGGCTATTCCCTCGCTTTTGGAGGCAATCACGGTGGCATTATCGGAGACTTCCGCTGGGCATTCTTACATGGCATTAACATGTCAGAAGCAGGACCTTATGCAGACAGTATTCCACATTTAGTTTACATCGCTTTTCAGATGATGTTTGCCATCATTACACCGGCCCTGATCACAGGATCTCTTGTAGGAAGAATGAAATTTAAAGCATTATTTTTCTTTATCGCCTTGTGGTCAGTGGTTGTATATTATCCGCTGGCCCATATGGTATGGGGCGAAGGCGGACTGCTGGCAGCCATCGGTTCCGTTGATTTTGCAGGCGGAAACGTCGTTCATATCAGTTCCGGTATCACAGCCCTGACATTAGCTATTTTACTTGGACGCAGAAAAGGTTATAATAAAGTTGCTTATCGTGTACATAACATTCCATTCGTTGTTCTGGGAGCTTCCATGCTGTGGTTTGGATGGTTCGGATTCAATGCCGGAAGTGCTTTAAAAGCAGACGGGCTTGCCGCACACGCTTTTATGACAAGCGCGATTTCCGCAGGTGTGGCGATGATATCCTGGATGCTTCTGGATGTGATCATGGATAAAAAACCGACACTGGTCGGCGCATCCACCGGTTTGGTTGTCGGTCTGGTAGCCATCACACCGGGTGCAGGCTTCGTACCGATCTGGTCATCATTTATCATCGGAGCATTAGTCAGCCCGATCTGTTTCTTTGGTGTTAAACTGATCAAACAGAAACTGAAAATCGATGACGCGCTGGATGCCTTTGGATGCCACGGCATTGGCGGTATCTGGGGCGGTATTGCAACCGGATTATTTGGAAAAACTTCCATCAACAGCGCTGCACGCTGGGATGGACTGGTATTCGGCGATGTACATCTGTTTCTGGCACAGCTTGCAGGTATCGGTATTACCATTGCGATTGCAGTAGTCGGCACACTGGTTTGTATCGGAATCGTGCGTATCTTTACAAAGATCCGTGTGGATGACCGTGCTGAGACCGTTGGTCTGGATTTGTCCGAACATGGTGAAAAAGCTTATCCGTCCTTCAATGGTTGGGATTAATAGTTATTGATGTGAAAAAGAAATATTCGGTGTCCTGAAAAAGGATGTTTTGAGAAGTAAAAATATATTTTAATAATGCAGGACGAAACGTAAGGAGATATTTATGTTAATCAAAGTAGAAGCAATCATAAATGAAGAAAAATTCGAAGATGTCAAAGAGGCATTAAATGCCATTCATGTCAATGGTATCACGGTGTCACAGGTCATGGGCTGTGGTACCCAGCGTGGATTAAAACGTTATGTCCGCGGTTCTGAAGTAGAGATTAACCTGTTGCCGAAAATAAAGCTGGAGATTGTTGTTTCTTCCGAAAAATGGGAGGAGAAGGTAATTGATACCATCCAGAAAACTGCTTACACAGGAAATGTCGGTGATGGAAAAATTTTCAGCTATGAACTGCGTACAGCAACAAAGATCCGTACCAACGAAAAGAACGAACATGCCATCTGGGGTGATGAGCAGCGGCAGGAATATGCCCGCAATCCGGAGGCAAAAGAAACACTTTAGTCTGTCAAAAAAATAACGTTAGTGTTAAATAATTAATTAGTGGAAACCCTATTGCATTTCCGAAAAATTGTCTGTATAATAAGCGCAATCGCATGATTGTTCTCAAAAAAATACAATCTGTTTCTATACATATATCTCACGAAAACAGATTGTATTTGAAAAAAGAGCAGGTGCAGACGAATTTACAGGAAAGGAAAAAGTATGGCAGAAGCTTGTCATACGGTGGAGTATTATGGGATTTAAAAAAGTGGTTGTTGTCGGTGGTGGAGTACTTGGAAGTCAGATTGCTTACCAGGTCGCATACAAAGGTTTTGATGTTACAGTATGGCTGCGCAGCGAAGGTTCGATTGGTCGTGCAAAACCAAAATTTGAACGTTGGCATGAAATATACAAAAAAGATCTGGAAGCAACAAAAGCACTGATCGGTACTGATACAAAACTGTATCCGCGTGGCTTGGTAGATGATTTTGCATCTCTGACACCGGAGAAGATCGATGCATTAAAAGAGCAGGCTGATAAGGCATATGAGGGGCTGATTTACGAACTTGATATGGCAAAAGCTATGGCTGATGCAGATCTTGTCATCGAGTCTCTTTCCGAGGATCCGAAAGCAAAAATTGAATTTTATCAGGCAATGGCTCCATTGCTTCCTGAGAAAACAGTGGTTGTAACCAATTCTTCCACAATGCTCCCAAGTACCTTTGCATCTTATACAGGCAGACCGGAAAAATATCTGGCGCTTCATTTTGCAAATGAAATCTGGAAAAACAATACGGCTGAGATCATGGGTCATCCGGGAACAGATCAGAAATACTATGATGAAGTCGTTGCATTTGCAAAACAGATTGGAATGATCCCATTACAGCTGAAAAAAGAGCAGCCGGGATATATTTTAAATTCTCTGCTTGTTCCGTTCCTGAATGCAGGACAGGCCTTATATGCAAACGATGTGGCTGATCCACAGACCATTGATCTGACCTGGATGCTTGGAACCGGAGCACCACTTGGTCCGTTCCGTATTCTAGATATTGTCGGATTGGATACCGCTTACAATATCGTAATGATGAATCCGGAGGCAAAAAATCCGGAGACATTACCGGGCAAGATTGCAACCCGTCTGAAAGAATTTATTGATGCAGGCAAGAAAGGTGTTGCAACCGGAGAGGGATTTTATAAATATAATTAATAAATTTCCATATAGCCAAAGTACAAATACCGGAAAAGAGCAGGATGATTGTTCTTTCCGGTATTTTTCTGTACAAAATTTCATCTGAAAGATAAGGATAATGTACAAAACGATGTATTTGTCTTATTTTTTTATACAGTGCATTTTTGTATAATTCATTTAACATAGCAAAAATGTATCAAAATTGGGAGGAGACAAGCAATGAGACTTTCAGAAGTAAAATGTAATTCCCTGAAAAATCCGATGGGAATCGACAGCTTGAAGCCATATTTTTCCTGGCAGATCGACACAGACCAGAATCAGATTTATCAGACTGCATACCGCATTTGTGTCACAGATGAAAAAGGTCAGAATGTATGGGACAGTCAGTGGGTAACCGATGAGGAAAGCACATATATTACATATGATGGAAAGGCATTAGAAAGTAAAACGATTTATACCTATGAGGTGTCTGTAAAAAATAATCACGGAGACATTCTTTACAGCCGTGGGAATACATTTGAGACAGGTATTTTAAATCAGAGCGAGTGGACGGCCAAGTGGATTGGCAGAGAACCGTTGCCGGAAGACTCTGACAAAGGAGATCCGGTGGATCAGGGACAGATCCTGCTGGATATGATGCAGGGAAAAGACGTTGATTTTAAGCCGGACCGTAAACTGGAAGCCTGCAATACATTTGTAAAGACATTTGAACTTTCAGAAGAGGTACCGATTCAGAAAGGAAGAACATATGTAACAGCCTATGGTATTTATGAGTTAAAAATAAATGGCATTGTTCCGACTGCGCAGCGTTTTGCACCGGAATTTACTGCTTATGATACTTATCTGGAATATCAGACCTACGACATCACAGAATATCTGCACGGTGGTACAAATGAAGTAAGTATCACACTGGCAGACGGATGGTACAAAGGCAAGTTTGGTATGCTCGGTTTTGGCGAAAATTATGGAAGTGAACTGGCTGTATTACTTCAGATGGAAGTAACATACGAGAACGGTGAGACACAGACCATCACCAGTGACAAAACATTCCAGTATTATACAAGCCCTTATGT
This sequence comes from Bulleidia sp., assembly GCA_963587975.1. Lineage (GTDB taxonomy): Bacteria > Bacillota > Clostridia > Lachnospirales > Lachnospiraceae > Eubacterium_I. The sequence continues at coordinate 3,915 of CAVAFS010000257.1, forward strand.
GTACGCAGATATTATGATCGGTGCCAACTATGACGCAAGACTGGAAGATGCAAAAAAAGAACTGCATCCGTGTCATGTATCGGAACTTGGATTTGAAAAACTGCACGGAGTCTGCGCAGAACCGGTTGTCATCACACAGCGTTTGAAACCAGTGGTTCTGACTTCTTCTCAGGGTGATACCATTTTGGATTTCGGTCAGAATATGGTCGGTGTGGTAGAAATGAAAGTATCCGGGACAGCCGGTGATATCGTAAAATTAGAGCACAGTGAAGAGCTGGACAAAGATGGCAATTTCGCAAATTATATTGACGGATTTAACCGTGATCAGACGGATTTTTATACATTAAAAGGTGACTTTGAAGAAGTATTTCTGCCAAACTTTACCTTCCATGGTTTCCGTTATGTTCGTGTCAGCGGGTATCCGGGTGAGGTAAAAGCAGAAAACTTTACTGCGTGCGTGTTAGGCAGTAACTGTGCGGTTTCCGGTACCTTCAAAACTTCTGATGCCAGATTAAACCAGTTGCAGAGCAATATCCTCTGGAGTCAGAAAGGAAACTTGCTTTCCATTCCGACAGACTGTCCGCAGCGGGAACGCGCCGGATGGACCGGAGATGCCTGGGTATATGGAGAAACATGCTGCTTTAACCAGGATTGCCTGAACTTTATGAAACGCTGGCTGCGCAATATGAGAGAAGAACAGTTTGAGGACGGCTTGATTCCGATCATTGTTCCGTATTCCCCGGGATATAAAGATATCCAGCTGCAGAGTTTCGGAACCCACACATCCGCAGGATGGGGCGATGTCATGATTGCAATGCCGTGGTATTTGTACCAGATTTACGGCGACAAGAGTGTTCTGGAAGAAAATTACGAAGCAATGAAAAAATGGATGCAGTATGTGGAAAAAGAAGCATCTGAGGGTGTAAATCTGAAGGAATCCGAAAAGAATGATCCGGAAGCCATTGCACGTCAGAAATATCTCTGGAATACGAATTTCCACTTTGGAGACTGGCTGTATCCAAGCTGCCGGAAAGAAAACGGGGAATCTGATATGATCGGATCTGCCACAACCACGAAAGAGCATGTGGCAACCGCTATATATGCAAACTCTACGGATATCATGTCACAGGTAGCCGGACTTCTTGGTGATACTGACATGCAGCACTATTATGCTGAGTTAAATCGGCATATCCGTGAAGCTTTTGAAGCAGAATATGTAGATCAGGACGGAAAGATTGATAACGATGTACAGGGACTGTATGTCATGGCACTGGCTATGCAAATGGTCAGTGAGAAAAAACGCCCGTTACTGGCCAAACAGCTGGACCGTCTGATTCAGGACAATCATGGCTGCCTTGATACCGGATTTATGTCTATCAAATTCCTGATGGATGTACTGACAGATAACGGATTACATGATACTGCAAAAACAATTTTATTCCAGAATCAGTATCCATCCTGGTTATATGAGATTGAACATAATGCCACAACCATCTGGGAACGTTGGAATGCAATTTTTGAGGATGGTACAAGAACCGTAACTTCTTATAACCATTATGCATTTGGCTGCATCGGAGACTGGATGTACCGTAATCTGCTTGGCATTCAGGAACTGGCACCGGGTTATAAAGAAATTTTGATCAAACCGGATTTTGGCTTTGATTTATCCAGTGTAGAGGGAAGTTATGATTCTGTCTATGGAACGATTGCAGTAAAATGGCGGATAGAAAATGATCAGAAAAAGATCTGGGTGAAAATCCCGGCAAATACAACCGCATATATTGAACTTCCGGGTCAGGAACGTCAGAAAGTGGGTAACGGTGTATTTGAATATACCATTGCGTAAGAAGCAGGAATAAAAACCTGCAGATAAAGAAAGCGAGAAAATGTGCTCTTACATACTTTGACATGTAAGAATATCAAAAAATCAGGCAATACCTATTCATTAGGTATCGCCTGATTTTTTATTATCGTAAATGAAAACATCAACAGTGTGTTGCCGATACCGATTTATGCAATCGGAAGATGCATTTCTACCACAGCACCATGATCATTATAAATGGATATAACATCTTGTTTTTCCCCATAAATGTAGTGCAGACGCTGACGGATATTGGCCAGGCCGATGTGTTTGCCACGTTCGTTTAATTTCTCAGTAAATTCTCCAGGATTATTTAAAAACAACAGTAGTTCCGGTGGAAATCCACAGCCGTTATCTGAGATCCGCAGCTGCAGATATTCCTCTGTTTTTCGTATCAGAACAGTGATCGTACCGATCATAATACCTGTTTCCTCATCTACCAGTCCATGGAACAGACAGTTTTCCACGATTGGCTGGATCAGGTTTTTCGGAATATTTTCTTTGTACAGTGTTTCCGGTACATCCCAGATCAGTTCCACTTCATTTTCATACCGCATATTTTCAATGATCCAGTATTGCTTTACAACGTCCATTTCCTGTTCCACCGTGTCTGTGACATCGATGGTTTTTACCCGGAGACAGTTCTGCATGATCTTGATCAGAGCAGAATTGGCGGTGATGATTTCCTGTGTTTTCCCCTGACGGGCAAAGGAATTAATAATACTCATAGTATTATAAATAAAGTGCGTATCAATCTGTGCGATCAGCAGATTGTAGATCATTTTCTGCTCTTTCTCCCGATAACCGAGGATAGTTTCAATATGCTGGTTCAGACTGTCGATCATCTGATTATATACATTGCTGAGGTCACCGATTTCGTCGTCCGTCTGAATGGAAGAGTAGCAGTTTAAGTTTCCCTTTACCACTTCCTGCATTGTCTGATTTAACTCGTTAACCGGCTGAATCACACGATACAGTACCGGAATCAGTGCAATGATCAGAAATACTGTCATCAGAATGCATAAAACAAGGGAAATGACAAACTGTTCCAGAAATGTGCCAAATAAAGTACTGCGATCCATGTAGGAAATAATGTTCCATTTTGGGGTAGCAATATTTCCGGAAAAATAGTAACCGTCCTTATATTGAAGATAATCTACATCTTTATAAGTATAGCTCTCTTTTGCAATTTCTTCCTGACTGCCGACATCTCCGGTCTGGAAAAAGACATCCTGCTGATAATTGGTCAGTACACAGC
>CAVAFS010000258.1:0-6955 GCA_963587975.1 Bulleidia sp.
GTAAAAGATTATGTGAATGCTTTTATGAATATAGAGTTTGCAGTATATTGCAGTCCGAGAGATGATAAAAATTACCAGATATTTAAAAGCTGTTTTGAAGAATCATAGACAGCATTTTATAGGGAAAATTCCTGCCTTGCAAGAATTCGAAAAGTATATTAAAATAAATACTATATATCATGTAGGAATATAATGAAATATAAGAAATACATTTTAAAAGATTCCATAAAGAAAGGGAATAGAAGACAGGACTTCTATCTTGAGTAAACTATGGTATAGATTGCAAGGAGGAAGCAAAATGAAAGTATCAACAAAAGGCAGATATGCCCTTCGTCTGATGGTTGACCTTGGTGTCAATGGCGGCGAAGATAAATATATCTCACTGAAAGACATTTCTGCGCGTCAGAATATTTCTATTAAATACTTGGAGCAGATCGTAACACCACTGCATCGTGCCGGTTTGGTGCGCAGCGTGCGTGGTGCACAGGGCGGATACCGTCTCAGCAGAAAAGCGGACAAGTACACAGCCGGAGAGATTTTACGTGCTATCGAGGGAAGTTTTGCACCGATCGCGTGTCTGGAGACACCGGAAAATGAGTGCGAGCGTTACCATGATTGCGCAACAGTAGGTTTCTGGGAAGGCATGTACAAAGTTATCTCCGATTATGTGGACAGCGTAACTTTAAAACAATTGATTGATGAGCATCTGGCAAGACACTGCCCGGGATGCCAGGAAAAATAGATCCTGAAAAAATGGTAAGTCCGATTTGTTTTTTTACTATTTGGAAGGGGAAATTGCGATATAGAGAATTTTCAAGAAAAAATCAATCAGATGATACAGGAATAATGTATTGGGAAAAGGTATTTGTATGAAAAAAAGACTAATAGTATTAGTTTTTGCAGGAATATTGGCAGTGGGGCTGTCATCCTGCGGGAAAAAAGAAGTATCTTCGAATCACGTACAGAGTGTTACAAGTGAAAACGGCGCAGAAACCAGCATTACTGAGGAAGAAACACCGGATCTGTCGGAAGAACAGCCGGAACAGGTGGAACTTCCGGAATCAGAAGAAGTACAGGGGAATATCTCGCAAAATACAGAGGATACACAGACGCAGCAACCAGAGCAGGAAGCACCTCAGGACAACAGCAGTCAGGAGCAAGTGCAACGTACACCGGTAAGCTATGCTGACCGTCAGGAAATTTATCTGGATGGGAACTGGCAGTATGCAGGCAATTCGGCGATTCATTCCGGGGCGGCTGTGATGTATAAAGCAAGTGGAAACCGAAATGGAATTGTTGTTGGTGTGAATGCAGGCCATGGAACGTCTGGTGGAAGCAGTGTCAAAACCTTATGTCATCCGAATGGCTCCGCAAAAACAACCGGTGGAAGTACTGCGGCCGGGGCAACGAAAGCAACCGCAGTTTCCGGTGGAATGACATTTAATGACGGTGCGACAGAGAGCAGCGTGACGCTGCGCATGGCGGAAATTCTTCGGGATAAACTTCTGGCAGCAGGTTATGATGTGCTGATGGTGCGGGATGGCTCCGATGTACAGCTTGATAACGTGGCCCGAACCGTCATCTGTAATAACGTGGCAGACTGTCATATCTCTTTGCATTGGGATGGCGATGGCCTGAGCTATGATAAAGGAAGCTTTTATATTTCCGTACCAGATGGAATCAAAGGGATGGAGCCGGTGGCTTCCCACTGGCAGCAGCACAATGCACTGGGCGCATCCTTGGTAGATGGTTTGCGGGCGCAGGGCTGCAAGATCCATGGTGGCGGAAGTATGAACATTGATCTGACACAGACATCCTACAGTACGATTCCGTCCGTTGATATGGAACTTGGAAATGCATGTTCCGATCACAGTGATAGCACGTTAAACACACAGGCGGAGGGCCTGTTACAGGGCATCAACAATTATTTTGGAAAATAATAAAAAAGGTGTTGACAAACAACACCTTTTTCTGTATCATATATCAAGTAGCGCGGTGATGCACTACAGAAAATAAAATAACGATGCGTGGCTCAGTTTGGTAGAGCGCTGCGTTCGGGACGCAGAGGTCGCAGGTTCAAATCCTGTCGCATCGACTCTTGGCAGGGGTGCCGGAATGTTTGAAGAGATTCAGATGTTCCGGTTTTTTTTTATTGTTTTCTACATTCCGAAATGCTATCATGATAGTATCTGACCGAAATGGTTATATTAGATGTGAGAGAAGCAAGAATTCAAATTTTCATCTAATTATTGAAGGAAACAAAGAGACGTAATGTATTGAAAAAAAGGAGAAGCTATTATGAGAGCGGAGCAGAATTTCAAATGGGAAAAACTTTCACTGGGTACCTGCTATTACCCAGAGCATTGGGATAAAAAACTGTGGCGTGACGATCTTCGCCGCATGAAAGAAAACGGAATTTTTACCATTCGTATTGCAGAGTTTGCATGGAATAAAATTGAACCGAGAGAAGGGGAATTTACTTACGAATTTTTTGATGAATTTCTGGATGTAGCAGAAGAAGAACAGATGAAGGTAATCTTTGGCACACCGACAGCGACACCACCAGTTTGGCTGACCGAAAAATATCCGGAAGTGTTGAACTGCCGTTTGGACGGCACCCCGTTTTATCATGGCATGCGCCGTCATTACAATTACAATTCTCCAATCTATCAGGAATTGTCTGCCCGGATTGTCAAAAAAGTGGCAAAACATTACGGCAAACGTTCGTGCATCGTGGGCTGGCAGATTGACAATGAATTAAACTGTGAAGTGGACGAGTTTTATTCCGAGAGCGATACCCTTGCTTTCCGTGAATTTCTGAAGAAAAAATATAAGACACTGGATGCACTGAATGAGGCATGGGGAACCATTGTGTGGAACCAGACTTATACAAACTGGAAAGAGATTTATGTACCGCGTACGACCGTGCATGATTCCACAAATCCGCATCAAGTGTTAGATTACTACCGTTTTATTTCCGACAGCACAATCCGTTTCTGCAAAATGCAGAGCGATATTATCCGCAAATATAAAAAAACGGAAGATTTCATCACCACAAATGGTATTTTTGGCAATGTGGACAACCATAAGATGGAAGATGACTGTCTGGATGTGTTGACATATGATTCCTATCCGAATTTTGCGTATTGCCTTATCGAAGATCCGAAGCATTCCGATGACCTCAACGACCGGAAATGGAGCAAGAACCTGACGGAAGTACGTTCCATCTGTCCACATTTTGGTATTATGGAGCAGCAGTCCGGCGCAAATGGCTGGAATACACGGATGGAAGCATCGGCACCGAAACCGGGACAGATGACGTTGTGGACGATGCAGAGTATCGCGCATGGCGCTGATTATGTCAGCTTTTTCCGCTGGCGTACCGCTACGGTAGGAACCGAGATCTACTGGCATGGAATTTTAGATTACGACAATCGCTACAACCGCAAACTGGCAGAAGTAAATCGCATCTGGCATCGGGTACAGGCGATTGAAGGGATGACTGGCGCAGAATACAAAGCAGCATTTGCTTTGGTCAAAGATTATGATAATGTGTGGGATGCGCAGCTGGATGTATGGCATGAGCGTCTGATGAAAAAGAGCGAAAAAGAGATTTTCGTGGCAGCGCAGCTCAGCCACACACCGATGGATGTCTTCTATTTAAAAGACAGCACCGAACTGGAAGAACTGAAAAAATATCCGGTTCTGATCTATCCTCATCCATTGATCCTGACGAAAAAACGTGCGAAAGTGCTGAAAGAGTATGTAAAAGCAGGTGGAAAACTGATCATCGGAGCCCGTACCGGCCAGAAAGACAAACATGGTCACTGCGTGATGGAGCCGATGCCGGGGCTGTTGACAAACGTAAGTCACACCGATGTGAAAGAATTTACCTTTGTGGGACCGGCAGATGATCCGGTGTCTATGGACTGGAATGGAAAAGAAATCGAGACAGGTATTTTCAATGATATTTTGGCGGCAGCAGGGGATAATGTGGAAGTGCTTGCAAAATACACATCAAATTATTATGCAGGCCGCCCGGCTCTGATTCGTACCAATACGCAGCAGGGTTATACACTGCATTTTGGCGGTACATTTACCCGTCAGAATGTGACAGAATTTCTGACTTATACCGGTGTGATCGACCCGTGGAAAGAGCTGATCGAGCTGCCGGCTGACTGTGAGATTGCTGTGCGTGAGAAAAACGATGCGAAGTACATTTTTGTGCTGAATTACAGCAGCGAAAAACAGAATATCACTTTAAAAGCACGGATGACAGATCTGTATACAACTGCAGACAGCGAAGGTGAGATCGCACTGGAGCCGTACGAGACGAAGGTATATCAGATTTAACAAAGGTGCGTGAGCGAGAAAATAAAGAATCACGGATTGATTAAAATACAATCAGTGTACGGAACAGAAAAATCAAAAAGAACCATCTGATATGAAAATAAAATGGAGTAATGTTGTAGTATGAATTTATATTTTGCACCGCTGGAGGGAATTGGCGGATATATTTACCGAAATGCGCAGGCAGATTATTTTGAAAAGGCAGATAAATATTTTTCGCCGTTTCTGGCACCGAATCAGAACCGCAGCATCAGTCCGAAGGAATACAAAGACATTGCGCCGGAGCATAACGAAGGAATTATGTTGGTTCCACAGATCATGGCAAACAATGCGGAAATATTTCTGAAAGCGGCGCAGGAACTGGAACAGCTTGGATATAAGGAAATTAACCTGAATCTGGGCTGCCCGTCCCGCACAGTGGTGACAAAATACCGGGGCGCAGGATTTCTGGCAAAACCGGATGCACTGGAGCAGTTTCTGGAGGAAGCATACAGTAAACTGAATATCCGTCTTTCCTTAAAAACGCGTCTTGGAATGGAAGATGCAGAAGAATTTGAACACCTGCTGGAGATATACAATAAATTTCCGGTGTCGGAACTGATCATTCATCCGAGAGTGCAGACGGATTATTACAAAAATACGCCGCGAATGGAAAGTTTTCTGGAGGCGTTGGAAAAATCAAAAAATCCTGTTGTGTACAATGGAGATATTTTCAGCAGAGACAGATATGAGCAGATACTGAAACTTATATCAAGTGCTGAAAATACACAAATTTCATGCGAAAGAAAACAATCGGTTAGACTGAGTACTGAATCAGACCAGGCGGGTGAACTGTCTGGCATAATGCTTGGACGTGGTGTGCTGGCAAATCCGGCATTATTTGGCGAAATCCGGGGAACGGAGAAACTTACCAAGGATCGTCTCTGGAAGTTCCATGAGCGTCTGCTTGCAGATTATACGCAGGAAATGTCCGGAGAGCGGAACGTGCTCTTTAAGATGAAAGAACTGTGGTTTTATCTGGCCTGGTCATTCACCAATTCCGAAAAATATGAAAAAAAGATCCGGAAAGCACAGCATCTGTCAGATTACAAATTAGTTGTAAAACAGCTATTTTCAGAACAGGAGTTGCGTTAGCTTGCATTTCTGGCTATAATGTGAGGAGCAACCCGTAGTAGTTCGGACTAATTCCCTATCACTATCATGGGAAAAGTCCGTGAAATGAATGAGTAAAATTTTATGGAGTGTATTGCAATGAAAATTACAGAGGACATTATTTATGTAGGCGTAAATGATCATGAGGTGGATCTGTTTGAAGGACAGTATATCGTTCCGAACGGAATGGCATACAATTCTTATGTGATCCGTGATGAAAAAATCGCCGTTATGGATACCGTAGATGGCAATTTCGGTGAGGAATGGCTGGCAAATATCGAGAAAGCACTGGATGGCGCAGCACCGGATTATCTGGTTGTTCAGCATATGGAGCCGGATCATGCGGCAAATATTGAAGTGTTTGCAGAGAAATATCCAAATGCTCAGATTGTTGGAAATGCAAAGACATTTACCATGATGAAAAACTTCTTCCGTGGACTGAACCTTGACGGAAAAACAGTAGAAGTAAAAAATGGTGAGACTTTAAGCCTTGGAAAACATGAGCTGACATTTGTATTTGCACCGATGGTTCACTGGCCGGAAGTTATGGTAACATACGACAGCACAGATAAAGTCCTGTTTTCCGCAGACGGATTTGGTAAATTCGGCGCATTAGACGTGGAAGAAGACTGGGATTGCGAGGCACGTCGTTATTATATCGGAATCGTTGGAAAATATGGTGCACAGGTGCAGAATCTGCTGAAAGTAGCTGCAACCTTAGATATTCAGATCATCTGCCCGTTACATGGACCGGTTCTGACCGAAGACCTTGGACATTATATTGAGAAATACAATATCTGGTCTTCTTATGGCGTAGAGTCTGAGGGCGTTATGATCGCATATGCATCTGTTTATGGAAATACAAAAAAAGCAGCAGAGCTGCTGGCTGAGAAGCTGAAAGCAAAAGGCTGCCCGAAGGTAGTTGTATGCGACCTTGCCCGTGAAGATATGGCAGAGGCCGTAGAAGATGCATTCCGTTACGGAAAACTGGTTCTGGCAAGTGTGACTTACAATGCAGATGTGTTCCCGTTCATGAAGACATTTATCGAGCATCTGACAGAGCGTAATTACCAGAAACGTACTATCGGTCTCATCGAGAATGGTTCCTGGGCTCCGACCGCTGCCCGCGTTATGACAGGCATGTTCGAGAAGAGCAAAGAGATTACATGGCTGGAGACTTCCGTAAAAATTATGTCTTCTTTAAGTGAAGAAAATGAGAAAGAACTCGATGCTATGGCAGAGGAACTTTTGTAGTTTCTTCTTTGTGTGGTTAAAATTTAAGTTGTGAAAAAGGACTCTGGATATTTTGTCTTTCCCGCTAACAATCGCTGGTAAAGAAAAATATCCAGAGTCCTTAATTTTTGCTGTAAAATATTTAGCAATGCTTCACAGTGTTGGAAGAAAATACGCAAGTTAAATGTCTCTGCATATTGGTGAAGCAGAGATATTATAT
>CAVAFS010000259.1:0-10958 GCA_963587975.1 Bulleidia sp.
GGCATGGCCAATTCCATGTTCACCGGACACCTGACCACCCATGATCTTTGCCTGTGCATACAGCTCTGCCATCAGTTTCGGGCAGCGCTCCTCAAACAGTTTCTTGTCCATATCATCGCGCATCAGCTGAATGTGCATATTTCCGTCTCCTGCATGACCCTGGATGGAAATACGGATTCCTGTCTCTTCCATCTTGGTTCCTGCAAACTTGGAGAAGTCTGCGATACGGTTTCTCGGAACAACAATATCACACTCATCCATATCTGTGGTAGATGCTTTCAGTGCTTCAAGGGATGCACCACGCACGGTCCATACCGCTTCTTTTCGCTCATCGGTATTGCAGAGGAATACATCTTCTGCGCCGTTGTCCAGACAGATCTGTGCGGCTGCATCACATCTGCGCTCCACATCTTCCACGCTGCTTCCGTCAAACATCAGAATCAAATAAGAATCTGCGGTACGATGCGGCATGATCTTGTTCAGATATTCTGCTGCTTCATCCAGCAGAGACTTCGGCATGTACTCGATGGCAGTCGGATTCAGATCGGAATTGATGAATTTCGGTACAGTTCCAACGCACTGCTCCAGTGACGGATACGGTACAAGCAAGGTATAAGATACCTTCGGCTGTGGTATCACACGCATACGCAGTTTTGTTGCGATACATAAGGTTCCCTCAGAACCGATCACAAGATCTTTGATGTCATATCCGGATGTATTTTTTGCTACATTACTTCCAAACTGCATGACATCACCGTTTGGCATAACGCATTCCATAGAAACCACATAATTTCTTGTCACGCCATAACCTACGGCTTTCATACCACCTGCATTTGTCATAACGTTTCCACCAACGGAAGCTGTTTTTTCACCCGGCTCCGGCGGATAAAAAACGCCTTTTTCCTGTGCGGCATTGGCTAGTTCCATAACAAGAACGCCCGGCTCAATAACTACCGTCATAGTGTCCAGATCCCACTCCAGAATTTTGTTCATTTTTTCGGTACAGAGAAGGATACCTCCATAAATCGGTACTGCGCCACCGGACAGACCGGTTCCAGCTCCCCGGGGAGTTACCGGAATGCAGTGCTCGTAAGCATAACGCATAACTTTGGATACTTCCTCAGTACTTAAAACTTCTACCAGTACGTCCGGCGCATGAGTACCGAAATCCGGCATCTCATCATGCGCGTAATCATACTCGATCTCATCCCCGTAAAAAACACGGTCCGAGGCTGTCACACTTTTTAAATATTCCACACCTTCCGGTGTAATTACCTGATATTCCATTTTCGACGTCCCCCTTTACTGCTGTTTTGCCTGCACTGCTGCTGTCAGCGCCGGTACTACACTGTATAAATCTTCGGTAATACAATAGTTTGCGATCTTGAAAATCGGTGCTTCCGCATCTGTGTTGATGGCCACGATACACTCAGCGCCATCCATACCTGCTGCAAACTGCACCGCACCGGAAACACCACAGGTAATGATCAGTTTCGGTTTTACGGTACGTCCGGAAAGTCCGATCTGTTTTGTCACGTCGTTCCAGCCTTTTTCTACCAGCGGACGTGTGGTTGCAAGCTGTCCGCCAAGGACATCGGCCAGCTCCTGCAGCATCGCCAGATCTTCCTGTTTTTTCACACCACGGCCTGCAACGACCAGTACATCTTCTTCCTCGATGCCTTTTGTCTTTTCCACGATCTCTGTGCTGATCACTTCCATGCCGGATTTCAGCATTTCATCGGTCACTTCACAATTTACAACTTCACCGTTCGGTGCTGTTTTCTCTGCAACATTCATCACTTTATAACGAACGGTTGCGAACTGTGGTCTGGTGTTTGTTGTAATAATCTGTGCCATGATATTTCCACCGAATGCCGGACGGATCTGCACCAGATCGGTATTTTCTTTCATATCAAGAACGGTACAGTCTGCCGTCAGACCGGTACGGAAACGTGTGGCACAGGCCGGAGCCAGGGAACGTCCCAGAGAAGTTGCTCCAACCAGAACAACCGTCGGTTTTACGGTTTTGATGCAGTCTTCCATAATGTTTGTATACACATCGCCGCGGAAGTGCGCCAGTGCTTTATGCGCATAGACATATACTTTATCCACACCGTACTCCAGCAATGACTGAGCCTGCTCTTTGGCCTGCTCACCACCGATCAGTACTGCATAAACCGGATGATTGATCTTGGCAGCCAGCTCTCTTGCTTTTCCGATCAGCTCGAACGCTACCGGATGAATGCCGCTTTCTTCCTGCTCCACAAAAACCATGACACCTTTCCATGCATCTTTATCCACGGTCTTTTTCACTTCATCCTCTACCAGAGAAACTGCCTGCACCGGACATGATTTCACGCACAGTTTACACATCTTGCAGGATGCGTTGATTTCTATTTTGTTATCTTTGATCTCCAGTGCTCCGAAGGGACATTTTTCCACACACTGTCCGCAGAGGATACACTGATCCTGATTAAAATTTAATGTTGCCATTTTCTACTCCTTCGATTCCACTTAAATACAATAATTCAGATCTATACAAAAACTATTTTATCGAATGTTTCTCTTCTACCTGAACAATTATATGTATTTTCTCTCTGCAAAAATATCTGCCAGTTCACCGGCTACCTGCTCAGCAGATCCCTTCATAAAAATCTGTCCGTCATGGCTTTCCGGCGGGAAAATACGCTCTACGGAAGTAGCGGAACCTTTCAGTCCGTAATGTGTCACATCCTGATCCTTGAAGTCTGCAAATGTAATCATCTCTACTTTGCGGTCTTTTGTCGCTGCTTTCAGGCGGTAGGACGGAAGCCGCGGAGTGTAAATATCTTTTTCCACAGTGATCAGACATGGCAGTTTCATTTTGGCCAGCTGACGTACATTGACGAAATCCTGTCCAACAGTAACAGCGTCCTTATCCACATCTGCGATCTCACCAACCCATGCCGCACACGGAATGCCAAGGTACTCTGCCATGGCCGGTCCTACCTGAGCGGTGTCACCGTCTGTAGTCTGTTTTCCACAGATGATAATGTCATAATCACAAATGGATGTAATACCCTGCGCCAGTGTGTAGGAAGTTGCCAGCACGTCCGCACCTGCAAAGGTACGGTCTGTAAATACATACGCCTGATCCACACCCATCATATAAGCTTCTTTCATCATGGCCTCTGCCTGAGGTGGTCCCATGGTAACTGCGGTTACAGTTCCACCGCAGTGCTCTTTCAGGCGCATTGCAGTCTCTAATGCATACAGATCATATGGATTGATCTTGGCTGCTGCACCGTCACGTTTTAATACACCTGTTTCCGGATCGATCTCTACCTGACTCGTACCCGGAACCTGTTTGATACACACAACGATTTTCATTGTTCTTCTCCTCTCAAACAACTTTTCATCTTATCAATTCTGTCAGATACAGAAACTGTTTTTTCGTAGCGCTTTAGAAGTTTTTACTTTCACTGCACTTCATTTCTGTATCTTTTGTTTTTTTCTCTATCTGGTCTTACCAGTTATACAGCTATTATAGGACTGTATACGGAGAAATGCAACCACTTTTACACAAACTATTGGCAATTTTTCTCTAAAAAATTGTATTTTTACACAAGTAGCTATTATTTCTGCACAAAAATAAAGAAGTACCCAAATCGACATTTTTTGTCAAAACAGGTACTTCTCTGTTTAAAACATATTATATTTACTTATTCGGAATTACCGGCAGTAAAATATGAGACGGATGTTCTCCATCACGATAAATCTTGTGCAGAACTGTCTCATTTCTGCATACATGATACGGAATATACTCAGTATCACATACACAACATGCGCCATCCGGCAGATCCAGACAGGAAATTTCTACGCAGATACGGTGTCCTGCTTTGAATGTATGACACACAGACATAACTTCCACGTTGTACTCGTTGATTTCTCCCGGAACAACCGGTTTCTGCGCATCTCTGGTCAGTTTATGCCACGGTTTGTACGGTGTACTCTTCTCTCCATCCAGTTCACGCATGGATGCTTTCAGCATACCTTTGGTCAAATACTTCTCTGGAAGTTCTGGAATTTCTTTTTCTCCCTTTCTTCCGGTACGATCTGAGCAATCCGGTCCCAGATCTTTTAACACAACAAAGAAATTCGTGTCATCCGAGTCGATAGAAGCCCAGAATTTTGCGCTGATCGGTCCTGCAATTGTCACATCCTCCGGCAACGGATCGGTGCAGTAACGCACTTTTTCTACTTTATTTGTGATTGTCGGCGGTGTCTGTACAAATGCATCCGGTACATCTGCACCATCCCACGCATATGGATCAATTTTCTCTGTGCGCAGTCTCTCCCAACTGTCAAAATACAGCGGTGTCCATTCTGTCTCTGGAACCGGCCAGTTACTTGCAGAACGCCACTCATTGGAACCGGTTACCCAGTAACGAACCGGCGCTTCTTCCATGATTCCGGTATCGATTCCCTTGAGCCAGTAATCATACCATTTCAGCATTTCTTTGTGCATGCCACGCTCCTGGAACGGACGCGCACGATGCGCCGGACCCGTCAGCATCAGTTTTTTCGGAACCCCCTGGATCTCTTTGTACCAGTCCTGCGCTCCCTGCCAGTGGAAATGATAATCAATGGCATACTGTCCGGAGCCCAGATATACCGGGATTTTAATATTAGATGCTTTTTTTACACCGATTTCATACGCATCCTCGGTATCATATGGGTTCAGCATGGTATAAAACATCATCGGCTGAAGCTGTCCTTTCATTGTCAGAACATTATACAGATTGCGGTACATCTGATAATCTGGGTTATTCATGGCTGCTTTCCAGGCCATATCCAGTTCCGGCGGCAGCTCCCCCGGTGCCTGGATTGCTGCATGATCTACACTCATCGGTCCCAGATGATACATTAATGTATTAATGACTCCTCCGAGATTCATCTCACGAAACATACCATAACACCAGCCCGGATCCTGTGGAAAGATTGCTTTCAAATGTGGCGGTTGAGCCTGCGCTGCCATCAGCTGGTTTACACCAAAATTAGATAATCCACACATACCGACATTTCCGTCACACCATTCCTGTTCTGCAATCCATTCAATTGCATCATAATGATCAAACGGTGCCATCATTGGATTTCCTTCCCCTGATTTTCCTGCGCCTCTTGCCTGAACCAATACATGCACATAACCTCTGGATACCATATATTTCGTATCACCAGATTCAATATTTCCAAACCAGAAATGAGACCAGCTCGGCTGTGCCGGCATACTCTCGTTATAGTCTGCATCCAGCAGATCTTTGTTATGCTGACCAAATGATACAATAACAGGAAACGGGCCTTCTCCATCCGGAAGATTAATATCTGCACAAAGCTGGCAGCCATCCCGCATCGGAATGTAAACATCTGTCATCCGTTTCATTCCTGTATACAATACTGGCGGATCATATTCCTGAAATTCTTTGTATTCATGCTCCATTTTTATTACTCTCCTTTGCTGAAAATGCTATTTTTTGCCTCCAGAAATTCTAAATACTATTCTTCCCAAATTTGTATTTCTCATTTCATATGTCTAGCGTGCCATATAAGTGGTATGTAACAGTTTATGTGCCACTTCACTTCCCGGCTCTCCCAGATATGCCCGGTACAATTCTTTCACCGCTTCATTCTCATGAGATTTACGCACTGCGCAAGCCTCATCATTACGGTATAATGCTGCTGCACGAACTGTCGGAATGTCCATATCCGCATGCACTAATGCAGGCTGATGTGGCTGACCGCCACCATTGACACAGCCACCAGGACATGCCATAACTTCAATAAACTGATAATCTGCTTCTCCTACTTTGATTCTGGTCAACAGTGCATTGGCATTTGCCAGACCGGACACAACAGCAACTTTTAACGTCTGTCCATTCAGCTCATAAGAAGCTTCTTTGATGCCATTCATTCCACGAACCTCAGAAAACTCCAATTTCTGTAATGGTTCTCCCGTCAGATCTTCGACAGCCGTGCGCAGCGCAGCTTCCATAACACCACCGCTTGCGCCAAAAATCACTGCTGCTCCGGTTCCTTCTCCCAAAGGTTCGTCAAATGTCTCATTTACAGACATGGACTCAAACTGAATTTCTGCATCTTTGATCATGCGGGAAAGTTCATTCGTGGTAATGACAAAATCTACATCTGTACCACTTTCCTGTTCTCTCGTAATTTCAAATTTTTTTGCGGTACAGGGCATTACACTGACAGTAACAATCTTCTCTTTCTCAAGCCCCATTTTTTCTGCATAATAGCTTTTTACAATTGCACCAAACATCAGATGCGGTGATTTGCAACTGGAAATATGATCCAGCATATCCGGGTAAAAATGCTCGGCATATTTGATCCATCCAGGACAGCAGGATGTGATCATTGGTAATACATCCTCATTTTTAATACGTTCTTCCAGTTCATGCGCCTCTTCCATAATGGTCAGATCTGCACCAACTTTTGTGTCAAATACTTTGTCAAAACCAAGTTCTTTTAATGCACCGGCAATTCTTCCCTCGACATCTACACCAATTGAGAATTCAAAATCTTCTCCCAGTGCTGCACGAACCGCAGGTGCCACCTGAACGACCACATATTTCTCCGGATCTGCAATGGCTGCTTTCACCTCATCCAGCTGAGTACGTTCTGTCAGCGCACCGACCGGGCAGACAGCGACGCACTGTCCACAGTTTACACAACTTGCAGCTGCCAGTCCCTGCGGGGATGATGGTGCAATAACAGTATCCAGACCATTTCCTGTAGCTGCAATCGCAGATACGGCCTGTACTTTACCACACACCGCAATACACCGTTTGCAGCGGATACATTTATTGTTATCTCGAACCAGTACCTTTGAAGAAAGATCTAACGGCTCTATTTGCTCCTTTGGTAAATCAGGTTCATTGGTAAATCCATATTCATGTAACAGATCCTGAAGTTCACAGTTGGATGATCTGTCACAGTAAATACAGGATTTATTATGTTTTGCAAGAATTTTTGCCAGCGCATCTCGTCTTGCCGCAATTACTTTCTCTGAACGCGTCTGGATGTTCATACCCTCCCGGATTCTTGTGGTAGATGCATTTACCAGTTCCCCATCTGCCTCCACCACACAGACACCACTTTCATCCGTATCATTGATTCCTTTCAGATAATACAAAACCGGAATCATGACACGTTTGTATTCCTGCGGATGCGTATGCGTCTCCAGTGAAGCTTCCAGAATTGTTTTTCCTTTCGATACTTCATATTCATATAAGTCAAATCTGACATTTACTTTAGCCACGGTTCTTCCCCCTTACCTATGCATGTTTTCCATCATTTTTTTGCATTCCATCATCTTTGCTGCCAATGGATTCTCCGGAACATAGAATTCTTCCTTATGACCTTCCGGAATCTCATATCCTTCCGGACGGATCGGATATCGCCACATTGGAATATCCTCCGTAAATAATTCCATTTCCTCATTTTTACCCTGTCTGATATTGATCCATTTCAGCCAGTTTTTATCATCATGCTGTGGATAATCTGCTCTGTAATGCGGGTACATCTGACCTCTTGTTTCTTTTCGCATATCGGCTGCCCGAAATACCATTTCCAGACATAACAAGCTGTCAGCTGCCTCCAGACATTTTGCCAGACCATGTGGATCTTCTGCTGTCAATTGTGGAACAATCTCCTTCATTTCTTCAATATCCTGTAATACTTCATGGATCGACTGCTCACTCTTTGCCAGTAATTTATCTACCTGGAAAATATAACGCTCAATACGGTCAAAAATTTCTTTCGGCTGATGCTCACTGTCACGGTGATACGGTGCATATATTTTCTCTTTGTATGCTTTCACCTGATTTTCATTCAGTTCAAACTGCTGCGCCGTACGCACATATTCCGCAATACTGTCTCCTGCCATCATTGCTGTGGTCGATGCATTTCCAACACCATCTCCTCTGGTCCATCCAAAGTATGCACAACCCTGTGTGGAAATTTTTCCCGGCGCCCACAATCCATCAACATCTGTCTTATACTCTGTGTCAACTTTAATCGGTTCCACCTGCAGAACCATCTTGATGGTCGTCTCTGGTTTTAATCCCACATCTCCAAAGGAACGTGCAGTCTTTTCAAATACATGTTTCTCCCAGGCCAGTTTATCCAGGTTCATTCGATCCGGTCCAAAATCCTGACCACCAATGAGTTTTCGCACTTCATCCGGATGCTCCAGATCACACCAGATCGGACCATTGCCCAGTTTTACTTCTTCCAGCATGCCAAGTACAAGTTCTGTAGAGACTTCCATCAATGGTTTCGGTCCGCAGTATTTATCTTTAATATTCTCCCCTTTACTGTTGTAAATCAGATTAAAGCCACCATAGATTGGTGTATTATTTTTCTTAAATACAATATCTGTCTGTGTGGAAAACTCCACATTTCTCATAACGGCTCCGGCACGGTATGCTGCGCCGACGCCGGTTCCATATCCCATAAATTCCAGTCCGATTTTCTTAAAATGGCAGCCCTGTGTCGCCATGGCAATGGCTTTTGCCTGAAAGATCACACACTCTGCATGATCCATTCCAAATCCAATGGCACCAATTACTTTTCCGGCATCATTCGTCAGCAATTCAAATACATTTGTTCTGCTCAACAGCCGAATTCCCTTCTTCAATGCGGCTGCACGCAGGGAACGACAGACATTAATTTCAATGGAAGCTCCTGTCAGTGCATGTGGAATCAATTCTCCGTAATAATTAATAGAACCATCTTCATGATAAGAAGTTTTTACGCCCAGATGATTGATGTATTCTACATTATCTTCGTGCACTTTCAGGTATTTTGCCAGAAACTCCTGATCATTCATAAATTCCGTGTGTGCATTTACCAGATATCCCATGGAAATCGGTATGGCCATTTCATTTTTCATCGTTGCACGGATACCATTTCCGGCTTTTGTCGCCTGCCCGGACCAGCCAATGGTTCCCTTATCCACTACCAGAATATCCAGCTCCGGATTCTTCTCTTTTGCTCGAAGTGCCGTGATCAGTCCGCTCATTCCACCACCGATCACCAGTACATCAGCCACATACAGTTTTCCATAATCCTTATATGTTTTCATCGTTATTCCCCTTTCTGCCCCATAGCTTCCTCGATTCTTCCTGCACTGTAATACAGAGGATCTACCTGTAATGTTGCAATCGGCTGAATATCGATGCAGTTATTCAGACATTCCATTTCACACTGATAACACAGTACACATTCATCCGGATATTTTGGATACGCATGATGATGTTCGTTATCCCACTGCCACACATTTTCCATACAGCGACGAATGCATTTTTTGCATCCGCAGCATCGGTCTGTGTCTACGACAAATCGTACGCTCTGCTGCTGTCCCTTGTTCTCCACAACCATAAAAATTTACCTCCTTTAAACCTTCACGTTTCCTGACAGACTCCTCTTTTTCACAAAATCTCAAACCTGTTTTCTCTTGAGTATCTGCCTGTCTGATAAGATAAATTTTATCAAAAAGATATTTTTCACATCGGGGCATTCGTGACCATTTTTCTTATTTTTTTGTGCACTTCTGACATCAGAATCTTTTTTCCTTTCCTGCTGTCTGTCCGTCCACTTTTCGAGAAAACGCTCTGTGCCTCCTGCCACATACAAGGCTATTTTTCCTATTGACAATCTGCTTTTTTCACATGATTATTAATAGTAACAATTTGTTTTTGGGGGAATTTTACATGCTGATCAATTTAAAAAATATACAACAGTTTTTTTCAGACCATGTTTGCTGTCTGAAAGAACACAATGCCACGCCATGCCTTGCCGGTCTTGCTCCTTTGCCGAACTCACCAGATAACTATCGGGATTATCTGCTTTATACTTGTACAGATAAAACTGCTCTGACTTCCATACCCACGATTCCAGACATGCATATTGTCTGCTTTTTTGCCAACACAGATTTCAATGATATGGAACAGCTTGCCAGCCAGACGGCGCCTGATCTGAATCTGCTTTTGATACAAAGCACAGAACCGGAAACTGATCTGCTCTCACTGGAAGACTTTTTCTATTCCAACATCCAGCTTGGTTTTTTGTCCGAAGAATTTTTAAATATCCTGTATCATCAGGAGGGCATTCAGCGAATCACTGATCTGGCCTACTATATTTTTACAAATCCGATTGGCGTATTTGATGCCGGCTTTCATCTGATTGCTTCTAAGTGGGAATCTGATGACCTGGATCCATTTACGGAATCGATTCTGATGCATCAGGGATTTTCCGATCAGGAATACGAACTTGCAAATCATGATCATATCCATGAAAAAATTATGCACAGTGAAGAACCAGTATATTTTCAAAATCCAAAACTTCCCTACTCTCTGCTGGCCTGCGCCATTGATACCAAACGGGATATGGGACACATTGTGCTCATTGATAAACACCGTCCTTTCCGTCCGATAGACCGCAAACTTCTGGCACTTTTTAAATCTGCCATTTATATGCATCTGAGTCAGACAGAATTTTATCGAAATAACCATGGATATAACTACGAATCCTTTCTGCGGGATCTCCTTGACGGAAAAATCATCCGTGATGCCAATTACACAGAACGACTGGCATACACAAATTGCGAATTTCATGGCAATATCTACTGTATCGCCATCGAAACAGCCCGAAGCTCCCATATTATAAATACCAATCTGATTCGCAATACCTTTGAAAATAATTTTCCAGGTGCAAAGACCTTAATGTATAACGGAGCCATTATTATTTTTCTGGATTTGCCTGGAATGGATCGACTATCTGCAGCCAGTATTACAACCATACAGAATCTTTGTAAAAAGTATGGTCTGTTTGCAGGGCTCAGCAATCAGTTTCATGATATTATTGATGCCCCAGCCTATTACAAACAGGCGCTACGGGCTATT
>CAVAFS010000260.1:0-2132 GCA_963587975.1 Bulleidia sp.
ATGTTACAGAAGGACTTCCGGTAACCAGCCAGATTCGAAGCACAGATGGAACGGTGGCATCTAACGGAACAATGCCAAGTGGCAGTTATGAGATGGAATGTCGATTGTTTGGACTGATTCCAGTCAAAGATGTGACTGTACACATTGTGGAAGATACCGAGGTGATTCCCTGTGGAATTCCCTTTGGAATTTACATTGAAATGGAAGGCGTACTTGTGGTGGAGGTCTGCGATTTGGAGCAAAATGGCATTCAGGTGGATAGTCCGGCGAGTCACATTCTGAAAGCCGGGGATTACATTACTGCAGTAAATCATACATCAATCACCACAAAAGATGAACTGCAGGAAATGGTTGCGCAGAGCCAGGGAGCAGAGCTGGAACTGACCGTTATACGGGACGGTGAAACGTTTCAATGTAACGTGACACCAATTTATACAGACAACGATGTTTACCAGATCGGTGCCTGGATCCGGGATGATCTGGCGGGAATTGGTACCCTGACATATATTGATGGACGGGGCGGTTTTGGTGCCCTTGGACATGGAATCACAGATCTGGATGTGAACCATTTGGTGAATATACTGGATGGAACCGCATATCAGGCAAATATATTAAGCATCATTAAGGGAGAAAAAGGAAAGCCCGGTGAACTGGTGGGACAGATTCATTATAATCAGGCAAACCGACTGGGGCAGATCACAAAAAATACGAAAAACGGTATATATGGCAGTCTGGAAAGCATTCCGGATTCATTAAAAGATGCAAAACCGCTGCAGATTGGATTCAAACAGGAGATAGAGACAGGACAGGCACAGATTTTGGCAACCATCGATCAAGAGCAAAAACTGTATGATATAGAAATTACAAAAGTAGATGTCAATCCGCAGGAATCTAACAAAGGAATTAGTTTTCGGGTGACGGATGAGGAACTGATCCAGGAAACCGGTGGGATTATTCAGGGACTCAGTGGAGCCCCGATTTTACAAAATGGGAAAGTGATCGGAGCGGTCACCCACGTTTTTGTGAATGATCCTTGCAAGGGATATGGTATCTTTATTGAAAATATGCTGGAGCAATAAGAATATCAGGTTCCGCTCCCAAGCCTTGGAAGCAGCCTTGGAAGCGTACTTCTGATCATATTTATTACCATGTTTTATGCCACAGGGAAATTGAAAAAAGAAAATATTATTGATGCCCTGCGGGATGATGAATTATAATTTTGCTTCCGGGGAAACCTTGGCATGGACGCATTCGATTTTATCCCGGATCGGCATCGTTGGAGCAGCCCATTCAATGGCATTTCGGATAATCTGTATGATATACGGATTATGATAAGCCGGTGTGGTTTCGTGACCAGGCTGGAAATAAAAGATTTTTCCGTATCCTCTGGTCCAGGTACAGCCGGAGCGGAATACCTCACCGCCACGGAACCAGCCGGTAAAGATCACATCATCCGGTTTCGGAATATCAAAATATTCTCCATACATTTCTTCGGCACCGACTTCGAAGTTTGCAGGGATACCCTTTGCAATCGGATGAGTCGGTGCTGTTGTATAGATGCGCTCATAATCGTCATGACGCCACTGCAGGGTACAGCTGGTGCCAAGCAGCAGACGCAGCGGTTTGCTCAGGTGCGCAGAATGCAGGGCAATAAATCCCATGCCGCCAAGCACACGCTGGTGTACTTTTTCGGCAAGTTCATCCGGAACAGCATCGTGTGCCACATGTCCCCACCAGATCAGAACGTCGGTGGAATTTAACAATTCATCCGTCAGACCGTAGTCCGGCATATCCAAAGTAACCAGAGTAACCTGATCGTTGGAATTTTCTTTCAGAGCCGCTGCAAGTGTGCCACACAAGCCCAATGGATAAGCGGCTTTGATCTGATCAGATTCTTCTTTTAAATGAGCGGCATATTCTGCCATTTGTTTCTCATCCAGATCCTTCGGTGCAAAACGTGGATCCACAACCCCGCGTTCCTGTACATTTTCATACCAGATTGTAATATTCATAATAACTTTTCCCTTTCTCTCAGCCTGTATTGAGACCCTCACATCTGTAAGTGGAGAGCAGTGATAAATCTTTGTGTGTAATAATCCGTTTATAAAAAACAAAATTTTACACATTTGCTC
>CAVAFS010000261.1:0-2306 GCA_963587975.1 Bulleidia sp.
GCATTGCTTCTATGCACTGTTCTGCAAACACAGATATGAACGGTGAGAATACAGCTATCTTCTTCGGACTTTCCGGAACAGGTAAAACTACACTTTCCACAGATCCGAAACGTCTCCTGATCGGTGATGATGAGCACGGCTGGGATGACAACGGCGTATTCAACTTCGAGGGTGGATGCTATGCAAAAGTTATCAACCTTGACAAAGAGTCTGAGCCGGATATTTACAATGCGATCAGACGTGACGCTCTGCTTGAGAACGTTACTCTGGATGCAGAGGGCAAAATTGACTTCGCAGATAAGAGCGTAACAGAGAATACTCGTGTATCTTATCCGATCAACCATATTGAAAATATTGTTCGCCCGGTTTCTTCCGCACCGGCAGCTAAGAATGTAATCTTCCTGTCCGCAGATGCATTCGGCGTACTTCCGCCAGTATCTGTTCTGACACCGGAGCAGACACAGTATTATTTCCTGTCTGGATTTACAGCAAAATTAGCTGGTACAGAGCGTGGAATTACTGAGCCGACACCTACCTTCTCCGCATGCTTCGGACAGGCTTTCCTTGAGCTTCATCCGACAAAATACGCAGAAGAGCTTGTTAAGAAAATGGAGAAGAGCGGAGCAAAAGCTTACCTCGTAAATACAGGATGGAACGGAACAGGAAAACGTATCTCCATCAAAGATACCCGTGGAATCATCGACGCAATCTTAAATGGTGATATCAAAAACGCTCCGACAAAGACAATCCCATACTTCAACTTTGAAGTACCGACAGAGCTTCCGGGTGTAGATCCTGCAATCCTTGATCCGCGTGATACTTACGCAGATGCTGCTGAGTGGGAAGCAAAAGCAAAAGATCTGGCAGAGAGATTTGTTAAGAACTTCGCAAAATACGAAGGAAATGAAGCAGGTAAAGCACTTGTTTCAGCAGGTCCGCAGGCATAAGATTTGCGTAAGTGTAAAAACCGGATATTTAAAGAATTGAATATTTGATGTTTCAGGATGTGGGACACTCGTTAAAAAACGGAGGTCCTGCATCTTTTTTGTTTGACAGAAAATTATATTGAATTTACGATTCTTGTGTTGTATCTGTTTTTCTTATTTAAATGAACGTACTAATTAAGCGGCAGGGATTGGCGATAAAAAGCAAGGAAAGCATAGATAGAAATCAAAAAGTGTGTTAGAATGTGTAAGATAATGTCAGAAGAACATGTACATTGTAATTTGAGCGATAGAATCGTTTTGTATGTACATGAAAAGATAAGGAGACTCTATGGAAAAAAGAGAATCATTTCAGTCAAGATGGGGCTTCATTTTAGCATGCATTGGCTCCGCTGTGGGGATGGGGAATATTTGGATGTTTCCGACAAGGGTGTCATTGTATGGCGGTGGAGCATTTTTAATCCCATATATTATTTTTGTGGTGTTGATCGGATCTACCGGTGTCATCGGAGAGATGAGCTTCGGGCGGGGAACCAGATCCGGCCCGATCGACGCATTTGGAACTGCCTGTGAGCGGCATGGAAAAAGAAAAATCGGAGAAGCCCTTGGTATGATACCGGTGGTTGGTTCCATGGCAATGGCCATCGGTTATACGGTCGTTATGGGATGGATTTTAAAATATGCCGTAGGAGCTTTTACCGGAGCAACCCTTGCACCGGAACATGTAGAAAACTTTGCAGATAAATTTGGCAGTATGGCATCTGCTTTTGGAAATAATGGATGGCAGATTTTGATTTTGTGCATTACCATGGCAATTTTGATGTTCGGCGTTGGAAATGGAATAGAGAAAGCAAACAAGATCATGATGCCGGTGTTCTTCTTTTTATTTTTAGGGCTTGGCATTTATATTGCATTTCAGCCGGGGGCGGCAGCGGGATATCATTACATTTTTCGCATTGATCCGGTGGCATTAGCTGATCCCAAAACGTGGATTTTTGCATTGGGACAGGCATTTTTCTCCCTGTCAGTAGCTGGAAATGGAACATTGATCTACGGTTCTTATCTGCCAGATCATGAAAATATCCCGGCGGCGGCAGGCCGTGTAGCATTTTTTGATACGTTGGCAGCGATGCTGGCGGCATTGGTGATTATTCCTGCGATGGCAACCACCGGAGCCAGATTGAATCAGGGTGGACCGGGACTTTTATTTATCTATCTGCCGAATCTGATCAAATCCATGCCCGGCGGCAGACTGATCATTATTATTTTCTTTGTGGCAGTATTGTTTGGTGGTTTAACTTCATTGATTAACTTATACGAAGCACCAATCGCAACGGTTCAGGAGAAACTGCATGTTGGAAG
>CAVAFS010000262.1:0-2919 GCA_963587975.1 Bulleidia sp.
GAGAAAAAGGCACTTTATAATTTGTCGTATGGGGTTTTTATGTTATCAACACGTTCCGGAGAGAAGGCGAATGGCTGCATTACCAATACCTGCATGCAGGTGGCAAATGATCCGGTCAGAATTGCCATCTCTGTACTGAACAGTAATTATACCTGTGAATTGATCAAAGAGAGCGGTATCTTTGCACTGAGTCTATTGGATGAGCAGTGTTCTTTTGAGACGATCAGTCACTTTGGTTTCCAGTCAGGAAGAGAGGTGGATAAATTTGATCAACTGCCTATGCCGACGGATCATAATAATGTACCGTATATGGGATGGCATGCATGTTCTGTGATCAGCGGTAAAGTTTTGGAACAGCATGATCTGGGGACTCATACGTTGTTTATTGCGGAAGTTACGGATGCGAAGATGCTGAATGACAATGCCCCACTCACTTACGCTGATTATCAGAATCGCGTAAAACCGAAGAAAAAAGAGGTATCCAAAGACAAGAAGATTATTGGATGGAGATGCAAAATCTGCAATTATGTATACGAAGGCAGTGAGTTGCCGGCAGATTACACATGTCCGCTTTGTGGACATGATGCGAGTGATTTTGAGCCAATCTATGAAGGCTAAGCATCGCCCATCGGTGTGGACAGTCAAATTAGTGGCTGTCCACTTTTGATATGGAACCAAAAAATTAAAATCAATCTTTTCATCTGACATTTTCTATTATGAATGACATAAATTTATGTGCTGCATGACTCAATCGTTCGTAGTCCTGATAAATGAAAGCAATGCTCCACGTAATATCTTTATCATCGAATGGAACCATTACAAGATTTCCATAAACGCCTTGATCATACATTGGTTCAAGACTTAATGCTACTCCACGCCCCTTATTTACCAGACTAATCAGCTGAGTTGCATCTGATGATTCGAATGCAACCTTAGGTTCAAAATGATATTTTTTCGCATAATGCCATACCAGATTTTTGTAATAGGATTTCTTGTCAAGCATTAGAAAATGCTCGTTTTCCAATTCCGAAAAACTTACCGTTTGTTTTTTGGCCAGAGGATTGTCTTTATGCACAAACAGATATAAAGGAAATGTTTTCACCAGAGTGTATGGAATTTTTTCACCATGCCGATTCTCTGGGATCGCAAGAAGCCCAAAGTGTGTCGCATTTTCTTGTACATATTTATCACAGTCCACATCCGACAATTCCAGCATTTCAAGCGTTATGTTTTTATACTTCTCCTGAAAGTCAAACAGCAGCTCAGGATCAATACACCGAAAAATCAGTGGTGCACAACAGAACGGTAATTTCACCGCTTGATTATCAAAATGTTCCACAGCTTCATCTAACGCATGATGATACTGTGTTACCAATGGATTGAATTTATTCAAAAGATACTTTCCATCCTCGGTAAGGCTTATTCCTTTCACGGTTCTTTTGAAAAGCTGACACCCCAATTCCTGTTCCATACCGGCTATACATCTACTCAATGCCTGCTGTGAGATATAAAGTGCTTCTGCCGCTTTTGACATGGATGTGTATTCACAGGTTCTCAAAAAATATTCTATATGCTTAAATTCCATGATCGTCACTTCCTCCCTCATACATTGTACTACAATTTCAAGTTGTAGCATATACAAATTTTCAGCCATTTTTTATATGTGTCGCCTGCGTTATAGTATAGTCACAGCAAGGGAAACGAAAAAAATGAGCTCATCATTCGCCCGTGACAAACATCAGAAAAGAGAGGTAACAAAATGTCATTTCTGAAAAAACTTTTTCATCATACAGTCAGCACATATAAGGAGGAAATTACCATGACAAACAAAGATAAAGCACTGGCACTCATTAACACATTTGCAACTGGAGACACAGATACTGCAAAAAATTTACTGGCTGAAGGATATATTCAGCATAATCTGGCTTACGGCACGGGAAGAGATGCTTTTTTAGGTTCTGTATCTTATCTTGCATCCGCTCCGGTAAAAACAACTGTCAACAATATTCGTGCATTTGAAGATGGTGATAAAGTTTTCTTGCAGACAGTATATAATTTCGCAGGTGCAGGCGAACAAGTAGCATTTGACATCTTCCGTTTTGACAGCAATGGCAAAATTGCTGAGCATTGGGATAATCTTGCTGCAAAGGCTGATCCAAATCCATCCGGTCACACTCAGATTGACGGCACTATGAAGAAAGAACTTGTAAATGCAGAAGATACTCGTAAGATTGTTGCAGCTTTTGTAGGCGATGTTCTTCGTGGAGAGCATCCTGAAAAATTGACTGACTATTTTGAAGGTGATACTTACATTCAGCATAATACTGGAATTGCAGATGGACTTTCCGGCCTTGGTGCAGCTCTTGAAGCTCTTGGAAAACAGGGCATTCAGATGATCTATGATAAAACTTATCAGGTACTTGCAGATGGAAACTATGGTCTTGCTGTAAGTGAAGGTTCTTTTGGAAATGCTCACACAAGTTACTATGATCTTTTCCGAGTGGAAAATGGTAAGATTACCGAACACTGGGATGTAATGGAAACAATTGCCGATGAATCCACATGGCAGAACCAGAACGGTAAATTCTAAAAAACTTTAACAAAAGTCCTCCTTCACAAAATAGTAAGGGAGGACTTTTATCATATGCTAATTGATTGAAGGAAGGGATGTTGATCAAAATATCAATGTCTCTTTTTTTATGAAAGAAACAGACTGCTCAGAAATATGAAAAACATAGAAAAGATGTGAAAAGAAATAATCTTGAAGAAATACATACTCTGTGACATGTGTTGTTTTTTTGGGTTATCCATTGTATAAAAATGTGCAAAGTATATGCCCCTTTTTAATCTTGAGAAATCAATATTTTTAAATATTCGTGTGCCTGCTCCTTTGAACAATTAGTGCTTCTTATAGCTACC
>CAVAFS010000263.1:0-8687 GCA_963587975.1 Bulleidia sp.
TTGTATCATTCTATAAGTAATCATGCAAATAGTATAAGAAAAGAGGTTTTAGCTCATGAAAAAGAAAACATATGCGGCACTGATCGCTGCCCTTACAATCAGCGGTGCCTTTTTATTAAACGGATGTAGTTTTGATCTGCCAAACCAAAGTTTCCAGCTGAGTACTGGTGCAGAACTTTCTGCTGAAAAAGAAACCCTGACAGACGGCAAGCTGCAGCTTTACACAAGATGGTATGATGCCGACGGCCAGAAACTTGCCGGTGCAACGATTGCAGTCTATGATGGAAATGAAAAATTATTTGAGGGAACTACCGATGAAAACGGCAATCTCGAAATGTGCACGATTCCGGGAAATACAGAACTGCGCTGCACCGTTACTAATGCATCCGGTGACGAAATTGCAAAATCCGATATCCTGTACAAAATTTCAGACAGCTATGACAACATCACTGTTTATACAACCCATGGTGAATCCAGCACACAGAAAGTCGAAGTTCCATCCAGCAAAACAATATTAAGCGCTGCTATCTATGTTACAGATAACAAGACTCTGTCTCACGCAAATATTACGGAATATATTGCTGACGCGCAGGCGCAGACTGATTCTGCCGATGGAACAGATGGCACAGCAGATGCTGCAAACGGCGACGCTACGGCTGACGGACAGGCCGATGCAAATGCAACGGATGCTGCACAGCCAGCGGATGGTACCACAGCAGACGGCCAGGGAGATACTGCTACACAGAGTACCGATCAGGCACAGACTCAGCCGGCAGATGCACAGCAGCCGGTGGTGACTCAATAGCTTATTTCGGAATGGCTTAAAAATTTACTACGTTAGTTTTTGATAGGAACTCCTGGAATTTTGTCTCGGTCGCTTACAATCGCTCCCTGAGAAAAAATTCTAGGAGTTCTTAAGGGAAAGATACTGCATTTCCGCATTACAAAAGTCACACATTTAAATTCCGGAAGTATCAAATTCCGGTATAAAACTCTCTTCCGCCGTCTCCCCGTCCTGGATAAACCCATTTTCCACACCAATGTCAATGGCATAATCCACAACTTCATCGTATTCCTGTGGTGTAATTTTTCTTCCAAGTTCCGGATAACGAATCACGATTTCAGGCATTGGCGTATATTGATTCATAATGCTGATATAGATCTGGTCTCCATATGTCTCATACAGATAATGAATCACGTTTTTGGATTCTTCCACCTGTCCAGGTAACACCAGATGACGTACAACAACGCCGCTCAGCATTCGTTCCAGATCATTATCGCCATAATCTATGTCAACAGATAATTCATCGGTGATCAGACCAGTATCTGTTCCGGATACAATTTCAAACTGCGCACTTCCCACCTGCCGCACCATTTCCTGCAGCGCAAGTTTTGCTACCTTGGGATAATCCGCAGCATGGGAATAAGCACCTGCAAGCGCTACACTCAGATATTTGAAATCCGGCAGATAAATATCCACCAGTCCATCAAACATACGCAAGGTCTCTACTTTTTCATAGCCGGATGTATTGTAAACAATTGGGATCTGCAGTCCCTGCGTTTTCGCAAGTTCCAACGCACGAACCACCTGGGGCGCAAAATGCCCCGCTGTCACCAGATTGATATTCCAAGCCTTCTGGTCCTGAAGTTCCAAAAATATCTCTGCCAGCCGTTCTGTGGAAATTGTTTTTCCCACACTCCCTGCTGCAATGGAATGATTCTGGCAGAATACGCAGCCTAGGGTACAGCCCGAAAAAAACACGGCTCCGGAGCCAGCATCGCCGGATATGCAGGGTTCCTCCCACATATGCAATGCCGCCCGTGCCGCGCGTATCTGATCGGTCTGTCCACAGTAACCTGTTTTTCCCTGTGTCCGGTCCACATGACAGTTTCTCGGACACAGACAGCAATCAGTCAATTTATTCATATTCAACTTCTCCAAATTTGGACTCAATTTCTTTGTCTTCCTCATCCAGATGCTCTGCCGGAAGATGATGTTCGATAATATCCAGGAACCGTCCGATTTCCTGCCATGCATGCTTGGATTCCGGAATCATCAGCATTGCCATCTGGAAAATGTGAAACATTCCCTCATAAACGCTGAGCCGCACTTTGCAGCCGGCACGTTTCGCCTTCTCTGCCACAAGTTCGGAATCACTCAGCAGCATCTCATAACTTCCCACCTGGATCAGCATCGGCGGAAAACCGCTGAAATTTCCATAAAGCGGGGAAATATAAGGATTTGTCGGATCCTCATCCTGAATGTAATCCTTGCTGTAGATCAGGCTGTCTCTGGTATTTCCAAATAACGGATCCCGCTCATAATTAAAATCATAAGATGCACCGGACTGGGTCATATCTGTCCATGGGGACATACAGATCAGTCCCGCCGGAAGTTTCCGGTTCTGGTTTTTCAAGTACATACAGAGTGCCAGCGCCAGTCCGCCACCGGCAGAATCTCCGGCCACCACGATCTCATGCTCCTGCCAGCCCTGCTGCAGCAGCCAGTTATAACCGGTAATGGCATCCTCCAGTGCCGCCGGATACGGATGCTCCGGTGCCACGCGGTAATCCACCGTCAGCACGCTCATACCCCGGCCCAGTTCACTGTAAAGTCCCGCAAAACTGCGGTATGCATTGCGCATTCCCCCAATATATCCGCCTCCGTGCAGCTGAAGCAGCACAAGGCGCTCGTTTTTCAGATCACTCTCCAATAATTCCAGACGGCAATTTTTCTCTTCAATCACGCGCAGATTGTAAAATTCCGGCACTTTCCACTCCGGCTCCGTCATCTTTTTACGCAGTTCGCCGCTTTTTAATTTTCTGCCGATCAGGTTGTCGGAGGCGACTCTTGCGATCAATTCACGCATTACTTTCCCGCGACTACTGTTGTCAGTCTGTAACATTCACTTCTCTCCTACTATTCATTATTAATACTATTTTTACTCCCATACTTCGCTTTTGTTGAAATCACATTATCCTATAAAAAAGCTTTTTTCACCAACATTCAGATGCCAGCAAAATCATACATGAAACCGGCGGTACAGCTCATCCATAGCCCGGCGTCCGCCCATGATCACACTGCCGACAAACACAAAAATGGCTACGCACAGTGCGATCAGACACATGATGCTGTCACTGGAAATTCCAAAATGATGCAAAATGTATGGAATGATGCAGAGCACAATGATCAATAGCTGCATCGGAATATAACTTTGCCAGTTTCTGCTGTTTACGATCATCAGAACAATAACAGCCACATCAATCAGGATAAAAGCCGATGGCAGTACATAATTTACCGACCAGCCGGAAAATCCCGTCAAAAAATCGATCAGCACCACCACGGCCACTCCCAGCAGCGTCTGCATCAGTATTTTAAACTGATAACCATTATGCTTTTGAATGGAAAATTTCAATGTAATATACGCATACACCATGCAGGCTCCGGTCATGATGGACCAGCCAATCCGGTCTCCCACATGAAAATCAACAATCACAAGGATCGCTTCTGCGATAATCGCTGCCAGCGTGTAAATGCTCAGCGCCAGCTGAATTTTTTTCATTTCCTTCTCCGGATGAAACGGATAGGTCGGCTTCATTTCCAGCGCCTCGTCTCCGTCCCGCTCCGTAATACATTTGCAAAGTGGACACACGTTGGTCGGATCGATAAATTCCACTCCGCAGTTCCAACATTTATTCATAATACACACCATTACTTTCTATTGTTACCGGAATATCATTTGCCACCAGATAACGGTAAAATGCTTTCTGCAGCTTTGTATCCTTCATCACGGAGGAAATCGTGGATGTCAGCGTTCCCTTGTAGGAACAAAGACACATTTTCAGATTCTGTCCTTTGGAACGGGACAGGATGACACTGAAATGATCCACGTAATCCTCGTATTCCGGCGCCACCTGGATATTTCCAAGGTTTGTGATGGTTGCTGTATTGGCACTAGCCGCCATATTGTAAATGTATTTCATACCGATTTTTTTGAACACCAGCGGAATAGTCCGTAGGATCATGGTCTTTTCTCCGGTTACATTATAAGAGAAAATGTCCTCCAGATGCTCTTTTGTGATCTGTTCCCGCAAAGATTCTTTTACTTCTGCGATGACATCCTCAAAAGGCTGATTTTCTGCTTTTGGATGAAACGTTGCCGTAACCATTACGAAAAAGTTTTTCGTCGTCACGGAATTAAAATACGGCCGCAGGTTGACCGGAATACTTGTAGTGATCGGCCGCTTTGATGGCATTCCTTTCAAATATTCCTGATAAATCGCCCAGATAAATACCGATACCAGAAATTCATTGATGGTGGCATTGTATTTCTTTGCCGCACGTTTTACTGCATCCACCGGCATGTGTCCGTGGATGATTCCCATTTTTCCTTCCGGAAACATGCTGCCTTTTAAAATATAGGCTTTCTCCGATTTATAGGATTTTTCAAACCGGCTCTTTCTGTAATTCTGCACAAAGCTGTCTTCCGTATTCAGTGAAGTGTCCTTATGCAGCCGGTTTCCATACTTTTCGCCAAGCTCCGGATGAGACAGACGTAAGTACTGATACGTCAGCTCTTTCAGAAAATTCAATGCACCGTTGCCATCTGTCAGGGAATGAAATACTTCCAGATTGATTCGGCATCCGTAATAGGTTACCCGAAACAAATAACTCCGGTTGCGGTGTTCGTCAATGTAACGGCACGGATAAGTATGCTCCTCATGCACCGTCGGTGATTTTTTCCCATTTTCTTCAAAATAATACCAGAACATGCCTTGCCGCAATCTACAGTTAAAGATGGAAAATTTCGGCAATACCATGTCCAACGCCTGCTGCAGCAGATCCTGTTGTATTTCTTCTTTTAAAATGATCGCCACTCGGTAAACATTTGTCATGCCCTCCCCGGCGATAACCGGAAACAGATGCGCCGTGTTGTCAAGTTTTCCCCACTTGATCTCCCGGTCCTTGTTTCCCTTTGTCTCTTTATAAGCAGACCGGGCTTCTTTCCGCGCCTGCTTCTCCTGCGCCTTCTGCTGTCTTTTCTCAGCTTTCAGCTGCTTTTTTTCTTCTTTGCTCATAAATTTCATTACATCCCTGTTTTACTATTACTCTCTTACACATATCGGGCAATGCCCACACGGATCCTGCCTTTTTTTGTCTCCTGCAAAAAGCCACGGAATACAAATTTCCCGAATCCGCGTACAGATACGATATCTCCGTTTTTCAGTATACCACTATTTCTGTCGTATTGTCTTCCATTTACAAATATTTTTCCTGCCCGGAAAAGATCGGTGCTCTGAGTACGGGATAGCTTGTATGCCTTGGCCACAACTGCATCGCAGCGGTTGGAGCTGACCACAAATTCTTCTTCCGCAAACTGCGGTGCCGCCTGCTTGGGACAGTCTTTCGTCACTTCCGTGGTCATGGACGTGTGACGCACCTGCGTGATATGCTCCGCCAGATAAGCGGCCATGGTATCCTCACAGAATACATAACCTACTGCCTCTCTGACAATAATATCACCAAGAACATCCCGCTCTATTCCCAGATTCATCAATGCACCTAAGAAATCCCGGTGGCTTAACTCCTCCGCAAATTTTGGTGCCGACGGACGGATCACCACGCAGCTGATAGGAAACGCCTCCTCATATCCTAATGTTTCCTCCGATCCGAACCGCAGCATCTGCCGCTCGCAGCCTTCCGTGCCACCAAATAATTTCCACGGTACAAAATCAAGTTCCCGCTCCATAGCGTATACATCCGAGACTTCCGCCGCATTTAAGAAGCCGGAAAACGTATAAATATTTTGCTGATAACAGCGGTTTGCCAGATCCAGCGCCCGCCGTTTTAATTCTTCATTTTCTTTCATAAAAGTAAGTATAACATACGCTGATATCTTTGCACAAGAAAAGAGGATATCAAAAGCGTACTTAAAAAAATACACACTTTTTGTAACATATGTTCAATTCTGGGCATAATAACTGGTAAGATTGTCTAATTTTCGACAATCAAAAATAACGCTTGCATGTCAGACTATTGTATATTATAATGTGTTCTAAATTGTATTTCATTTAGTACAATTTCAATACAAGAAGGGAAGTGAACGTATGGAATTACAGATTCAGGACTTAGTTTCCTCCATCCGCAAAGACGGAATTGATGCAGCCAATGCAGAAGCAAAAGCAATTATTTCAGAAGCTAAGAAAAAAGCAGATGCCATTATCGCAGATGCAAAATCCGAAGCCAAAAGTATAAAAGAAGCTTCAGAAAAAGAAATCGGTATTCTGAAAGAAAGTGCTGCCATCAGCGCAGAGCAGGCAAAACGTGACGCGATGCTGGCATTTAAGACCGAGGTGAAAGCAGAATTTGAAAAAATTCTTTCTGTAAAGGTGAAAGACAATCTTTCTGATGCTGCACTTGGGAAACTGATCAAAGCTGTTATTGCAGACGAGGGAGTAGATAGTTATTCCGTAGAAGTTGCAGAAGTAAGTGATGCACTGAAAGCAGAACTTGCAGAAGAAATCAAAAATGGTCTTGAGATCAGACCAGCCAAAGGCGTCCGCGCAGGTTTCCGCCTGTCAGCAAAAGACGGCTCCGGATATTTTGACTGTTCCGATGATGAGATCATGCAGATGCTGATGCCATACTTCAGAAATCTTGATTTCTAGCAGGAGGTGCTTATGGCTTCATATTATTATTTGATATCCAGCCTGCCGGACCTGAAAACAGACGGTGACATGCCTTTTACTTATGAAGAGTTCCTTGGCATGTGCCAGTCAAATGTAAGCGAATCAAAATACGAATATTTAAGTAATCTGACGCTCTCCTCTGATGAAGGACCACTCTTAAAAGACTGGGCTGTTTTTTACAACAACCTCATGAGCGAGCTCAATTATCAGAGAAGTATGAACCTTGGACGGGCCTATTTAAAATCCTATGATAAAGATTCCGTGCTCACCCAGGTAGTAGGAACCGTGCTTGCAGCGAAAAATCCGCTGGAAGCAGAAAAGATCCTGCTGGATTACGAATTTAAAAATCTTGATTCCCTGGTAGGTTTGCATACCTTTGACGATGTATATCTCTTTGGGTATGCGGTGAAATTGAAACTGCTGGAGCGCCAGAACTGTTTTGTACAGGAAAAAGGCAAAAAAGAATTCAAACGTCTTTTCGATCAGGTGCAGCAGCGCGTTTATCAGTTATAGAAGAAATACACATCTTCGCTGATCAAACGGAAAACTATTAATAACAGGAGAAAATTGAATGGAAACAGTAACAGGATATGTAACTGGTATTAACGGAAACCTGGCAAACGTAAGTTTCGAAGGTGCCGTTCATAAAAATGAAGTTGGTTATATCCTTGTTGACGGAAAACGTTTAAAAGGCGAAGTTATCCGAATCAACAACGGCGTAGCCAGCATGCAGATCTACGAGATGTCAAACGGCATTAAAGTCGGAGACCCAGTAGAATTTACCGGTGAACTGATGAGCGTAGAACTTGGACCGGGTCTGCTCACACAGGTATTTGACGGTCTGCAGAATCCGTTGCCGGATCTGGCCGAGCAGTGCGGATTCTTCCTTGAGCGAGGCGTATACCTCGATCCGATTCCGGACAGAGAATGGGAATTTACCCCATCCGTAAAAGTCGGTGATGCCGTAGAAGCCGGTGACTCCATCGGAAGTGTTCCGGAAGGATTATTCACCCATGAGATCATGGTTCCTTTCACATTAAAGGGACATGACTGGAAAGTAAAATCCATCAAAGAAAAAGGCTCTTACCATGTAAGAGCAACCATCTGTGTCATTGAAAATGGCGACGGTGAGGAGAAAAACTTAAGCATGGTCATCTCCCAGCCAATCAAACAGGCGGTAAAATGCTACGACGAAAGACTACGCCCGGACGAACCTCTGGTAACCCAGATCCGTTGTATCGACTCTTTCCTTCCGGTAGCAAAAGGCGGAACCTTCTGTGTACCTGGACCATTTGGAGCAGGTAAAACAGTGCTTCAGCATATGGAGGCAAAAAACGGTGAGGCCGATATCGTTATCGTCGCTGCATGTGGTGAGCGTGCCGGCGAGGTTGTAGAGATCTTAAAAGAGTTCCCGGAACTGGAAGATCCGAAGACAGGCAGATCCCTGATGGAACGTACCATCATCATCTGTAACACTTCTTCCATGCCGGTAGCCGCACGAGAGGCTTCCTGCTACACAGCCGTAACACTGGCTGAATATTACAGACAGATGGGACTGGATGTTCTGCTTCTGGCAGATTCCACCAGCCGCTGGGCACAGGCCATGCGTGAGATGTCAGGACGTCTGGAAGAGATTCCTGGTGAAGAAGCATTCCCGGCTTACCTTGAGTCCACCATCGCTTCTTTCTATGAGCGTGCAGGTAAAGTAAGATTGAAAAACGGCAAGATCGCATCCGTTACCATCGGTGGTACCGTATCCCCGGCAGGCGGTAACTTCGAGGAGCCGGTTACACAGGCAACCCTGAAGGTAGTTGGTGCATTCCACGGACTTTCCAGAGAGCGTTCCGATGCCCGTAAATACCCGGCGATCCATCCGATGGATTCCTGGTCCAAATACGACGGCGTTGTCGATATGGCTCGGGTGGAAGAAGCACGTTCCATTCTGCACAGAGGAAATGAGATCAACCAGATGATGAAGGTAGTCGGTGAGGAAGGAA